>JBBSCL010000201.1:0-6140 GCA_038250345.1 Leptolyngbyales cyanobacterium | reverse complement strand
TTGCGCCTGAGTCACGGGATACTTCCCCATAAAAAAGGTGGCTATGTTGACTTCGTGCTGCGGACCTTCTGCGCTAACCCGCTCCAGTTCATCCTCTGGTGACCCCATCAGGAAGGTGCCTGCGGGAATTTGCATCATCTCGATGCCGATGTCGTCGGTTAGCTGTTCGACAAAGAATTGAACTGTATGGTAGCGACGCTCTAGTTTGAGCTGTCCATTATCACTCTCGTCAGTCTGAATTGTCTCTTCTGGTGTAGTCGGAGCGTCTGCCACAGACGATCGATCGCTCTCAGTTCGCTCTTGTAAAACCGCCAGGATCGCTTGCTCTGCTTCAATCTCAGATTTGTCTACCAGATCGATGTAGACCCGCTGAGGCAACAGTTGAGTTCTAACGTCGTCAACTCGGATTGCAACAAGCTGTTGGTTTGGACGGTCAAGGGAGAACTGAAAAGCCTTAACCCTATCCCCTTGAGAGACAACCGATCGCAAATAGTTTTCTGACAGAACAATCAGAACCGTTTGCCCGTCAGCGATCGCCTGTTGCACTTCCCCTACGAAATCCTTGCCAACGGGCACCCATGATTGAGCCGCAACAGTATATCCGTTGTCTTCCAGCACCCAGGCAAGCCATTCTGCCCACGGGCGATCGGGACTGGCATAGCTGATAAAAAAGTCTTTCATGGGCGATCGCGCCTGCCTAGCCTTTTCCAATTCATACTATGACGCTTAAAAAATTTGAGCAGCGCTGCGCGCAAAGAGGGCAAGAGGGCAAAAGAGGAAAGGGCTACAGAGTCCCCGGGGCAGCACAAACCACTCGAAAACCGATATAGGAGTTGCGGTAGTCGGGCGTAGAGGAGCGAGAGGCAGAACGGCAAGACCTCGGAAAGCAGCCCCAGGCACCGCCGCGTAGTACACGACTAGCTCCTTCATTACCCGTTAGCCAGGTGCTGCCGTCTGTTGGCGCACCCTTATAACTCTCATGCCAATGATCCTGACACCACTCCCACACATTGCCATGCATATCACTTAGTCCAAAGGCATTCGCGATTTCAAAATAGTCTATAGGCGTAGTCTCGTTTCGATCCTCGCCTTGGGGACCGTCATTATAGGTATAGCTGCCGTTGTAGTTTGCCAGCTCAGGCGAAATCGTTGCACCAAAATGGAAGGGAGTCGTGGTTCTAGCTCGGCAAGCATACTCCCATTCTGCCTCTGTGGGGAGGCGATACGCTCGTCCTGTATGGGCAGAAAGGCGATCGCAAAACTCAACGACCTCAAGCCAGGAGACAGTTTCAACGGGTCGGTTGTCACCTTTGAAGTGAGAGGGGTCTGGCTTGAGGCTGTGGGTTATTTTGGGCAGGCTTGCAACAAAGCGCCATTGCGCCTGCGTGATGGGATACTGCCCCATAAAGCAGCCAGGGATCTTCACCTCATGCTGTGGTTCTTCTCGTTCAGTACGTTCAGCTTCGTCTACTGGGGAACCCATCATAAAGTTGCCCGGAGGAATGGTGACCATGTGCAACACCAGGTCATCCCCTAGCAGTTCTTCATAACGTTGTGCGTCCTCCCACTGTCGTTGAATTGTCCATTTCTTGCTGTCAGAGGCTCGTTCCAATGTTGCGATCTCGAAGGAGAAGCTTGGTAGAGGATCGATGCGACCACCCATTTTCAAGCCACCCGCCATCTGTTGCAGCACCTCGCCTGTCTGCTCTGCAAAGAAAAGAGTGACACTCTCTACGGTTTGAGTCTGTAAGGGTGGAAAGGTAGCATCTTGCTCAACCAACAGCCCTGTCTCAAAAGCCAGAACTTTTAGAGGCGGAAAACCCGCTACTTCAGCCAGTTCATTAACCTGCTCCTGTCCTACAGCCAAGACTCGTGGAGAAACCGTCAAGGCAATGTCGCCGACCTGGTAGACTTGCTGCAAATTTATCGGATCAACTGCTCCTGGATTTCGTAACGCCTGCTGTACCAGCCTGGCATACTCAACCAAAGCAGGTGTCTGCTGCAACTGTGGGGCCAGTTCTTGCGTAATGCGTGAGAGCCGTGCCAGTTCCGCTCGAATCCCTCGTTCTGAGCGTTCTCCAGTTTCGGCGGCATCGCTGACCTGTTTTAACCGTTCGGCAATTTCTTGAGCCGCTTGCTGGCAAGCTGCATCCCCCAGGTACACCATTGCCGCTAACCGTTGCGCCTCCAGTTCTTGCTGGCGCTGTTCAGGTTTGACTCGGCTCAAGAAATTGACGTAGCTAATCAGCACTTGTGCCACTTCTCGCATCCGTTGCTGCCAAAAGGCGGAATCCTGGATTTCCTCCAGCAGGTAAGCCCGTACCTGGGTATCCATTGCGTAAAGCTCATAGCCGACCTGGCTGCACAGGTCAGACAAGAGCAAATCTACCTCGGCTTCCCAGGGAACGTCCTCACTTCGCAAAAACTCGTTTCGTAAGTAATTGACCAGTTCCGGTGTCAGCACCAGCGGCATGGCGGCATGGCGAGCCAGTAGCCGGTACGACTCGTCCTCAAACCGAGCCACGAAGCGATCGACTTTGGCTTTTTGCTCCTGCCACTTTGGGGGTTCTGCCACGGGTGCCATCAGGATGACGAGTAGAAGTGCTTGAAGGACTGTCCACGGACTACATCGATCGCATTGCTCAGACCACCATTATCCATCTGAAACATGGGCACCGCATTCGCAATAATTTCTGCGGAACTGCCAACCCAGCGCTTCGCGGACATCGGATTTAACCAGGCAATTAAGTCGGTATACCGTTTTAGCTGATACAAAAAGCGAGCCGTTCCTCGCACCCGCTCTCGCGTACGATACCCTCGTGCTGCCCCGGCATCGCTCACAATCAGCACACTCGTGCCGCTATCGCACCCGCTCAGCACAGCGCTCAAGGGCGTAGGCTCTGTTAGGTAAGGATCTTGGAAGACACTGACTGCTGGCACATTTTGGAAATAAACCACCCTTACATTTTCAGGCTTCAAGGAACCTTCCTGCTGGGCCGTCTCCACCAAATCGCGCGTAAAGTGATGGAAGGGTGTCATAGACCCGTTTTGATCTAGCAAAAGGAGCAGATGCGCGTTGTTTCGTTCCCGCCTACCATACACTGGAGCGAGGTAAAACCCCTGGCGTGTGACCCGTCGAATCGTTGCGGCAAGATCCAGCACATCACAAGGACCATCTGCTATCGGTCGGCGCAGGTAGCGCCAGTTATAAACCATCGACCGACGCGAAATGGGGTAATAAGCCTGGGGACTGGACCGCTCTTCATCGCCCGTCAGGATGTAAGGAGCCTGAACCGGGAGCGCTGAGAGTTGGGGTTCAGGTTGCCGTTCGGGTCGAACCTCGCGCGATGGCACCACATCCGTTTCCCGTTGCTCCTGCGTCTGCTCTTGAGTAGTCGCTTGCAGCCTTTTGGGATTGGGGAAGGGAGGTTTGCGCCGTTTTTGAGCGCTGACCTGCGCTTGAATCGCTTGCCAAATGGGGTCAAAATGACTTTGTTCGCCCAGGGAGTGACACCACAGCAATTTCAGGGTTTCTGCCAGTGCCTCTAGATCTTCGCCAAAGCCACCCTCGACGGCTTTAAGGGCTACCATGTACTCGCCCACGCCTAACTGAAAGCCACTACTTCGTAGCCGCAGAAACGCACGTAGTACAGCCTCTTCGGGGTCAAAGGTACTCATGAAGCTTTGACTGAGACTTTGGCGGCATGCTTCCAATCTTGTTGCAGCTTGAACAATAGCTCTCGATAGGGCAGAATCTGATCCTTCTTGAGTTGAGCAGCATTGTAGGGCTTTGGCTCAAATTCATGTAATGCCCGGAGCCAATCGAGAAACTCACTGGTACCGGGTTTTTTGAACAAGCCGCCTTCATTCCACACACTTAAGAACCGCGCAACAGCCGTATCGACTAACTTGACTGGAGGCGAAGCTGCTTGACGAATCTGGTAGTGCCGTTCAATGATCCCCTTTAACTGCTCTGGGTCGTTGGGGAAATCTACATAGTGGTAGAGACAGCGACGCAAGAAGGGTGCAGGCAGATTGCCCTTTTCCTTGTTACTGGTAATGATTACGATGGGCTTGCAGTGCTCGTCAGCTGCCACTGTTTCCCCAGTCTCTCGAATCGTAAATTCCCAGGGCTCATCCAAGACCGTCAGTAAATCATTGGGAAAATCCAGGTCAGCCTTGTCTATCTCATCAATCAGTACGACCGCAGGGCGATCGCGTAACCCAAACGCCTTACCTAAAGGACCAAAGGTGCGATAGTGCTTGGGATCGCCTGGATGCCGCCGTTCTGGTGTTGCACCCTCTTCCACCTGACTTTTAGTTGTCTTTGCTTTCTGCCCAATCTGGACTGCCTGTGTCCTTTGCACTTCTACGTCATGTAAGCGGAGAATGGCATCGTACTCATACAGACCATCTTGAGCTTTGGTGCTGGAACGAACATCCCAACGGTAGAGGGGTAAGCCCAGTTCATAGGCGACAGCCGATGCCAGGCGAGTCTTCCCACAGCCAGCATCCCCCTCCAGCAAGAGCGGTCGTCTCAGATAGATGGCTAAATTGACTGCCTTCTTGAGCTCAGGCGATACTACATACGGTTCTGGCTGCTTCGGTGAGTCACGATGATTGTCCTGCGGTCTGCGATCAGGATTGCCTTCAAAAGTCAGGCGCTGTGGTGCTGTCATAGAAAATGCTCCCGTAAGCTTACACAAATACTCTCCGGTGTCCCTTCACTATCCCGATGCAGCTTTCGGACAAATCGATCTCGTTCTTCTTCTGTCTTATCTTTCAGCTTTGGTGACAGACTGTGAAAGCGGTTCAGCCAAAGATGAATGTCTTCAAGGGTCCAGTTCGGTAGGGGTAATTCGAGCATCTTATAGCAGTCAAAAGCTTCGCCATCACAGAAATAGGCTGGTGAGCAATCAGTCAGAATCTGACTATCCGCAATGAGCGCCACAATGAATTTGCTCTTGTACTTTTTAGAAACCGCCATCACTTCGTCGATCAGCGGTTTCCAGAATTGATGGACGAACCAGTCTAAAAAGGCTTCTTGCCCTAGCAAATCATCCACACTCTTGATTTCAAGAAAAATCGTAGTGCCTTCATCAATTGACTCACGAATCTTCTTCCTGAGTGCTTCAGACAGTGCTTTTAGATCAGTTGATGCTCCAACATTAAAATAGCTCGCGAGTCTCATCAAGAACTCACACTCATCATAGTGAGAAATTGCCGAACCCAAATCAACAGGAATACGCCTGTAGGCTCCTTCGACTCGACCATCAATAATCTGGTCGCCCATAATGACATTGATCACTTCCTCTAGGCAGTAATGACCCATCTGTTTCTTACTCTTTTGAAGGAAGAAAAGGATGGAGCCGCCATCTCTATTGAGCCGATCCTTGATCGAGTTGGCAGTTTCTTTAGCTTTAGTGAAATTGATTTTCTGGAGTCTTTTGTCTAAGCTGCGATCGCGAATCCCCTGGTTTGAATCTTCAGCATCAAGCTCAATAAGCTGTCTTTCTACTATTTCTATTTTAGCTAAAGTCTTCTCTGCTGCTTTCTCTAATGGCAACCGATCCACTTCACGAGGAGCCGTTTCTATGTCTGATCCTAACGCTGCAAGCTCGTCCTCCAATTGGGCAAGCCGCTTAGTATAAAAGTCTCGGTGTGTCTTTCCTCTTTCTGTCACAAGCTGCTTCTAGAACTTAGGCTAACTATCAAATGTCTAAAGTGAACTCAATTTGGACTTGAGCGTATCGATCTTATTCAATAATTTCTCTGCTGCTTTCTCTAATAGCAACCGATCCAATTCACGAGGAGCCGTTTCTATGTCTGACTCCACTGCAATTAGCTCTGCTTCCAGTTGCACAACCTGTCTTTCATAAAACCCTTTCCTGGAGGATGAAGCTGGTTCTGCCCTAACGGGGAGGGGCAACTGCGGTTGCCGCATATTGATAGGCGGCTCTGAGGCGGCGCTCTCAGCAGTATTGAACAATTGTCCCCCTTCATTATCCTGCCAACGCAAGTAAAGCACCGGACGATACCATTGATTCCCCTCCACATTCATTGCTCGAATGCCTTGATTCAGAGCCATTAGGAGAGGCTTCTTGTTACCCAGCACTCGATAAAACTGCTCGGCAAACTCA
>JBBSCL010000200.1:0-6146 GCA_038250345.1 Leptolyngbyales cyanobacterium | reverse complement strand
GTGCCGCCCGATCGCGTCAAGGGATTGGTTGACGCGATCGCCAAAATTGACCAGATCGATCGCCGCACCTGTCGCGAATCTGCTGAACAAGATTATTCTCTTGAAGCAATGGGCGATCGCGTGGAGCAATGGTTCGCCGCAATCCTCCCAAGAAAAGTTCCCTAAAAAAATTACCTACTTCATCATGCAAAGATTTTTCTCTTTACGCCAAGAAAGACAGCATTCCCTTGGGTTTGACCGTGAGCAACGTGCGACCCTGCAAGCCTTCTTGCTCCAAAATGGCATTGCTGGCAAGTAAACCGCTGCTAACGGCGCGCTCCATTAATCCGCAGGGGAAGGGCATTTTTACCCAGTCTCCCGCAAACAGGAGGTTGGCGGCAGCAGTTTGGTTAGAGGGGCGATCGCGATAGCTGCCTGGTGGAAATCCGGCAAAGTTCTTCTGATTCACCAATTCGCGATGCAGCATCACGGCATTTTTTAGATCGGGCACGATTTCGTATAGCTCCTGCTCAAACGTGCTGAGCAAGTCTGCTTGCGTGGGAAATTCTTTTTCCTTGTAGCAGTAAGCATGGAGTTCTACGACGCTACCGCCAGTTTTCTCTGCCCAAGCAATGTAGTCATCTTGAATCCGATGGTAAAGTGTGATGCTGTCGGTGAGGCGATAGCCAGAAAGCGACGTGAACCAGCTTTGATCCCAGTCAAAGTCGCGATCGAACCAAAGGCGACAGACGGCGAATGGGTCGGCAACGGCAAGCTGTTTCACCTGTTGTTTCACTTGGGCGTGAACCTCGCCCGTCATCCCAGAAAAAAGATTTTGCACGCCCGGAATATCTGCGGCGATCACGTAATAGTCAGCCTGCAAGGTTTCCGGGGGATTCGATTCGGGTGCGGCAGTTTCTACCGCTACAAGCTGAACCGTGTCTTCTGCTTTGCCCATTACTGTGAACTGCGGTAAATCTCGTTGGGCAGGTCCACTAACGACTTTACCGTTTTGATCAAACACGGCACCGTGGCAAGGGCAGTGAAATTCGCCGTTATCTTGGGGATGAACGGTGCAGCCCTGATGTGTGCAGGTGAGCGAAATCGCCGCTTTTTTAGCAGCGTTGATGGCATACACGCGATCGCCCGCTCCATAAAACGCCAGTTCGCTTTGACTTGCAGCATCTAAAGCTGGGTTTGCTTTCACCCAAAAAGGAATGGTCGCGGCTTCATTGCCCTTTTGATAGGTGAGCGATTCAATTTTGCCCTGGTTCCAATGAATATTGCTGACGGAAACCTCGGTCAAAATCTTGCCGCCTTGGTTCACAATTGACTGCGCGATCGGGTCTACCAAGCTGCGCCCCATATCTTGCTTTGTGCCGTTAAACGCCAAGCCCTCTGGATTGCCAAAGAAATAGAAGTGGAAGAATTGCATCAGTTCCCCAGCACTTAAAACATCGGGCGAGTTGAGGCTAGATTTAGCAAACGGCAAAAAATATAGATCATACAAGCCACGGGGAATGCCCTTGTTGACCCATTCTGTAACCGACATATTATCTAAACGCTCGTAGCTATGAGCCGAATTGAACCCCGTGATTTCGCGAAAGACTTGCCAATGTTGAGGGCTAGTCAGGTTTAATCCCCAGCGCAAGCGATTAGTGGAAGATATTGCCAAATCAACAATATTCCAAGGAAAGGCAGAATGACTGGGGCGAAACACTTCTGGCTGATAGCGATCGCCCTTATAAACCACAGAGTAATAGTCGAGCGACTTAAAATTATCGCGAATTTTGATCTCTTCTATCAAACTCCAGAGATTGTAATATTGCGGAAAAAAGCCGTGAAATCCATGTTCCATCATCATCGATTCACCGTTGACGTTAATTTGCCAACTGGCAACTTTGCCGCCTAACTGGGGCGATCGCTCCAGCACTGTCACCTGAAAACCGCGTTGGCTTAACTCGTGAGCAGCCGCAAGCCCAGCCAACCCGCCGCCTACCACAATCACGCTTTTTGGTTTATTGATCCGGTAAGGTAAAGAAAGAATCGCGGGTTGAAACACACTCGGCTGTGGTTTAGAAAATCGAGAATAGCCCACAAACCCGCCAAAGGTGCTAACGCCAGCCAGTTTTAGTAATGCGCGTCGCGAGATTTGACGTTGGAAAGAAGAATCAAACACTGACTTCATGTGAAATGTATAAAACCTATTGAGGCAAACGTTAAGGTTGAGGCAATAGCTTGAGGCGAATGAAACAAGTCGTACCGCATCTTACAGCCGTTTAGCAGGAATTTTGGCAATAATTTCTCTGCCGATGGTCACGACCATACGTCACGCCGAAAATGATGTAATTCGCGTCTTTAAAGAACTATTCAAGTTCATATTGGTATACGCCATTTAGTCTAATCAAGGTTTCAAAAAATAGCTACATCGGAGAAACAGCAGTCATCTCCAGTATTGATAGTCTGAATTTATCGAAAACCGGACAAACTTTGTAATTTCTTCGGAAACACAAAGTTTTAGCCACCTATAAATTTTTGTTGATGTGCAGATTCCCGTACACAAGATTCTGTAGCGGCTGAATCATAAACCAAGAGTTACAAACCCAGATCAGCCGAAGATTTATAGACAGGCAGCAGCACATTGAATGTGGAGCCTTCCCCGACTCTGCTTTTAACTGAAATCGATCCGCCGCAGTGCAACAGTAATTGCTGCACAATCGTTAGCCCTAATCCAGCGCCGCTAGAGTCATCGGCAGATTGGCGAACCCGATAAAAGCGATCGAAAATTTTAGGGACTTCGCTAGGTGCAATCCCCACACCCGTATCCCGAATTTCTAGCTGCACATAGTCTCCTTGTTGTTTCGCACGAACCGATACCTGCCCTCCAGTCGGAGTGAATTTAATCGCATTGTGCAGGAGATTAATCACAATTTGCTTCAGCCAATTACTCATGCAGGCAACTGGCAAGAGGTCTTCTGGCACTGTGTAGACTAGCTGAATTCCTTTTTCCTCTGCGACAGGCTGATAGGTCGTGACGACACCCGGAACGACATCGCTTAACCGTAATGCTGGCAGCGCCGATTGATCGACCACCTGATCGAGATCAACTAGATTTAGCAGGCTGGTGATTAAAGAACTTTGGCGATCGCACTCCTTCGCAATCAACTCCATATACCGCTGGCGCTGAGGCAGCTTAATTGTGGGCGACGCTAATAGCGACAGCGCCGTTTTGATCGTCGTTAACGGGGTTCGCAATTCCTGCCCTACTGTATTGAGGAATTCATCTTTTAACCGCAACGTATCCAACAACTCCTCATTTTGTAACCGCAGTGAATCTGCCCCTTCTGCCTGTTTGCGATAGGTATTATTCCGTTGCCAAAGGTCTTCTTGTTGCTGCAAAGTTTGACCAAATAATTGCTCTATTACCCTTAAATTTAATTCGTTAGAAGTCAAGGCTAGCCGTTGATTTGTCCAATGGGTCACTAAGTCAGCAGTAAACGTTTGCAAGGTTGCTAATTCATCAGGATGCAGCGCCAATTTATCAGCCATTAGACAAGCAAGCATTTGTTCAAGCCTATGCAAGGCACGTTTAATTAACGTTGCATCCCATGAGCATCGTGCCAAAAGCATCTGTTTGCGATCGCCCGTGTCTAATAGCTGAGAAACCTGCCCGTAGCTGCTGATTGTATCTAAAGCGGCAAGATCGGCAATCTTAGAGGATTGAGCAGACTGAGAGCGACGAGCAAACAGCGCGATAGGAAACTGCGCCGACCAGATCATTAAGAAATACTCTCGCCGCAACGCATTTTCTGGAGCCAACTGCACCGGAAAAATTGGCATCGTGCTTACCCGCTCAGCAATATTAGTCATCGCCGAAATATCAGGTAGCAAGCTGAATCGAGTAGTAGTTGGAGAATCTGGATGAGAAGCTCTGACCGGTTCAAGCTCCTCTCGTCGATGGGCAAAACTGTAAATTGTTTTAGAAATTCCTTCTAGATGGGCATATTGCTCAAGCGCTGTGTGCCACGTCTCTCCTTTAGGAAGTTTTGCCCATACCAAGGCTGGAATTTTTTGCTCAACTAGTAGATTGATTATGGAGTCACTAATGGACTTAAACGAAGTGGGGCTAAGCTGAAGTGCAGGCGGAGAAAACTCATCTTGCAATGCCAACTCATGTAGAGACATTTCTGACGCTGAATTCATGGATTCTAGGAAGAACTAGGGCTGAGTTCAATTAGACGTAACAGAACCTGCAAAATTCGGTGAGACAGCGTTACCTAGCGACTGCATAGGGCAGCTTTTTAAAATGGACTTTGATCAATGCCTACACTTTAAGGCACACTAACCCAACGCGTTAGCGCTTATCTTAGCAAAAAGCCCTTATAAAAAAGACAAAGCAGGAGTGCGGTTTATTAATGCGGGCAAAGATTCGGGATACAGAAATTTATTTTGATGTGGAAGGTGCGGGATTGGTGCCCGATGGCGATCGCATGAGGGAGAAGCCGATCGCCTTTGTAGTGCATGGTGGACCCGGAGCCGACCACACCTCGTTTAAGCCCACTTTCACACCGCTCAGTCAAAAAATGCAGCTTGTGTATTTTGACCATCGGGGGCAGGGGCGATCGCAGCGCGGCAACCCAGCCACCTACACGCTCGACAACAACGTGGAAGACATGGAAGCGCTGCGCCAGCACTTGGGTCTAGGCAAAATCGTTGTGATTGGCGCATCCTATGGCGGCATGGTGGCACTCACCTATGCCAGCCGTTATCCAGCAAACGTGTCGCATCTGATGGCGATCGTGACCGTGGCAGATTCGCGATTTTTGCAGCGGGCGCAGGCGACTCTAGCGAAGAACGGGACGGCATCACAACAGGCGACCGCCGAGCATCTCTGGAACGGCACCTTTCGGGATGAGGCACATCTACAAGAATACTTCCGCATCATGGCACCCCTTTATTCCATCACCTACAACCCCGCCGCTGCTCAACCCAACTTACACCGCGCCATTCTCTCCGCCGATGCGATCAATGTGGCATTTGGCGGCTGGTTGCGAACCTACGATATCCGCGATCAACTGCATCGGATTACCGCTCCAACGCTGGTGATTGCGGGACGACATGACTGGATCTGTCACCCCGAATTTTCAGAGGAAATCGCCCAACTCATTCCTAACGCGGATCTGCGAATTTTTGAAAACAGTGGGCACAGCATTCGAGTCGATGAACCAGAAGCATTACTAGACGCGATCGCGGGTTTCATCGTGTATCAACAATAATTTTGAACCCCAAGCCACAAGTGGAGAAGCGAAGATGAATTTTTGCGCTCCGAACTCCGAACTCTGCGTATTCCACTATCATGCTTCCTGAGAAATTGAAGCTGAGTTTGCCAATGAAACCTTAAAGCGGCAATCGGTCTACAATGCAGCACGAGCGGTAAAAAGCAGGACAGCGACTGCCCTAAAGAAGTAAGGTGTGGTTGTTGATTGGATGAAAAATAAGTTAAATTTAGTTAACAATTCGAGTTCAACGATAACAGATTCATCTACTGATTGTTGATTAAGCAATTCTAGTAATAGACATTGCTAGCAACGGTAGAGCGAGTTAAAAGCATGGGTGCTGTCGGGTTAGTGAAGGCATAGATGTGCTGTTATTAGGTGGTTAGTTACGGCTGTAGTTAAAGGGCGCGATTTATGAAATTTTCTTGGAGAACGGCTTTACTGTGGGCATTGCCAGCTTTGGTAATTGGCTTTTTCTTGTGGCAGAGTTCATTTGTTACTCCTACGGCAAACGTCAACAGCAAGAATGCAGCAAGTACCCGGATGACCTATGGACGTTTTCTGGAATATCTGGATGCATCACGGGTTGTGAGCGTTGACTTATACGATGAAGGTCGCACGGCGATCGTGGAAGCGGTCGATTCAGAGCTAGATAACCGGGTTCAACGGCTACGGGTCGATTTGCCTGGAAACTCGCCCGAATTAATTTCTCGCTTAAGAAAAGAAAACATTAATTTGGATGTTCACCCTACTCGCAACGATGGCAGTGCCGTTTGGAGCTTGTTGGGCAATTTAATTTTCCCAGTGCTGCTGATTGGGGGCTTGTTTTTCTTATTTCGCCGCTCAGGCAATGTGCCCGGTGGTCCTGGACAGGCAATGAGCTTTGGTAAG
>JBBSCL010000199.1:0-6151 GCA_038250345.1 Leptolyngbyales cyanobacterium | reverse complement strand
CCTCAGCCAAAGTGTGCGATCGCGCTCCTTTAAGCCAGCCGATCCAACGCGCTGGTCTGGATTGTGCGATTCCCGTAGCGATCGCTTCACGAATCGCGCAGACAATCCAAAACAAATCATCAACCTCAGCGATCTAGGCACTCCTATTTGCAACGTCTTCCTCAAACAAGTTGGCACGATCTACCTGGGCAACACGCCCATTGATGGCTGCCCCGCCAACGTCCGAGGAGCCGTACGCATCACCAATCACATCGAACTCACTCCCGCCAGCATGAACACCTGGGATCGCGGCTTCGATGCTCAAGGCAAACAAGTGTGGGGCGCAAAAACCGAATCCTACCAGTTTCGCCGCCAATAGTTAGGAGATGGAAAGTTTTCTATTCCCTATTCTCTCGCTCCTATAATTCGTTTTGCCTGTTAGGTTGATTGTTATCTGGGGTATTTTGAGTTAGACACGCACAGGGCATAATGGCGATGAGGCTGCAATTTGCCATGATGTACAAGGTTGGGGTATCGCATGGCTGAAGAAATCGATCGCAAGCTGAAATTGATGGTCGTTGATGACGAACCAGATAATTTAGCGTTGTTGTACCGCACCTTTCGGCGAGATTTTGAAGTCGTTAAGGCAGAAAGCGCGATCGCGGCGCTGAAAATTTTAGAGGATCAAGGCGAGATGGCAATCATCATCTCAGACCAACGAATGCCGGAAATGCTAGGCACTGAGTTTTTGAGCAAAACCGTCGATCGCTATCCCGATACCATTCGGATTGTGCTAACTGGCTACACCGATGTCGAAGATTTAGTGGAAGCCATCAATGCCGGGAAAGTGTTTAAATACATCACCAAGCCGTGGATACCCGACCAGCTTAAGGTGGTGATTCAGCAGGCAGGCGAAACCTACCGCATCGTCAAACAGCGCACGAACGAACTCAGACGCGCCCTCCGTCGGGAATCATTGTTTAATGCTGTCACCACTGCCATTCGCGAATCGCTCAATTACGACAGTATGCTGCAAACGATCGCAGCCACGTTAGGGCAAACCTTTAGCGCGAGTGAATGTATTCTGCAACCTGTAGAAGGCGATCGCCTGACTGCGGAGGTTTTTTATCACTCCGCGATCGCAGACAAGAGTAGCCCCGCGCCACAATCCCTGTCTACCGATGATCCCCTGATTCAAAATGTCCTGAGTACCCGCCAAATTCAGACCGACCAACCCACAAGCAGTCCGCACCGATTAATTGTTCCCATCACCTATCAGCAAGATTTTCTCGCTATTTTTGCTATGCATCGGGCAGTGGATACTGCACCTTGGTCTAGCGAAGACATTACCCTGATTCAAGAAGTTGCCGAACAAGCAGCCCTTGCCATTTCTCAAGCAAAGCTCTATCTGCAAACGCAAACGCAAGCCGAGCAAATGCGGGCAGAATTGGAAGTTGCCCGTCAAATTCAGGGCAATCTGCTCAGGCAAACTTTACCTGAATTGGATGGCATGATAGTCCAAGCGTGTTGCTATCCAGCACGGGAGGTTGGCGGAGACTTTTTTGAAGTCTATGCCCATCCTCAAGGCGATGTTTGGCTAGCCGTGGGAGATGTGTCTGGCAAAGGCGTTCCGGCTGCCCTATTTATGGCAAGCGCGATTTCCGTTCTGCGGCGAGAACTTTCTCAGGAAATGCCGCCACAACCTCATATTGTCATGCAAAACTTAAATCGCAGCTTGTCTGAAGATTTAGTCAGCACCAACTGTTTCATCACCATGGTTTTAGTTTGCTACACCCCATCAACCCACACGCTGATTTATGCCAACGCCGGGCACATTTACCCCATGGTCTGGTCTAGAGAAACAGTTTCAGCCCACATCGCTCAAGGACAACCCGTGACGATTGAACCGAATTATCTGAAAGTGCGGGGTGTCCCCCTGGGCATCTTGCCTAATTGGAAGGCTGCTTCTGGCAGCACAAATCTGAACTCTGGCGAGATTCTGTTGCTGACCAGTGATGGCATTACTGAGGCAACCATCCACAATGCGGAACCCGCCAATGGAACCGATCAAGTCAATGCCATGCTGCAACAAACCGGGCTATGGCAATTATTGATTCAAGAGCCATCATCCTTGGATCTGAACAACTTGCTTGCCCAGATTAGATCGCACAATGATATACAAGAAGACGACCAAACTATTCTTTCTTTGGAGGTTCTGTAGCGAATGAGAACTGAACTTCACATCCCCAGCGACCTACAGTTCTTGAGCATTGTCGAGAACTGGCTATTAGGTAGTTTAGAGGTTGAGCTAGGTGACCATGTAGATTGGCCCCGACAATCAAACCGTCTCCGCTTAGTGCTGGTGGAAGCCTATTCCAACGTGGTGCGCCATGCTCATAAAGATCAGCCCAATCTTCCGGTTTTAATTCGGTTGGAACTACACGATCGCGACATTGCCCTAGAAATTTGGGATCACGGGCAAGGGTTTGACCTGTCTACCTACCTGCCTCCCACCCCAGAAGCTAAACAAGAGAGCGGCTATGGCTGGCTGATTTTAAATCGGCTGATGGATCGGGTGGAATATCGGTTGCAGGTGAATGGCAAGAACTGTTTGAAGTTAGAAGCGAGCCTTGCCGAAGCGAAACACTCTTCTGTGGAGAAGGTTGAAGCAGCCCCGACCTTTACAGGTAAAGAAGGATAGGCGAGTGGCGAATGAATTGGCGCATGACGTAAGTCCTTTGGACTAGCTTCGCCAACGAGTAGCGTCTCCGTAGGAGATATGGTGAACGGCGAATCAAGACTGAATTGGCGATCGCGTCGGCACAAATATTCTTGGTTTGTCAAGCTTTAAATATCTTCAGCGTTACCCACTTTTCACCGGGTGAGTGATGTATGCTGCTTTAGCTGTAGTCCAATTTAAAGGAACTTTTTGGCATTTGGTATCCGCCGCCATTTTGTCATAGATTCATACTTTCTAATCTATCTGTAGAGTCTTCAAAATATTTAAACGCTGTCTCTAGCGTTTTGTCATGTTAAAGTAACGACTCACAAAGAGATGACTCCCCAGTTTGCAGGCAAGCAGGAATGATTTAGAGAATTATTTCATAGTTCTTTTCAAATACAGCTTGCCCATTTTCCCTAACGTCCGCTAGAACATGAGGTCAGTTGTGGAAGCAACGACGATTGAAAATTTTTGGGCAGAAGCCCTAGACCGCCTCCAGCTTTTGCTGAGTCGCCCCACGTTTGAGGCATGGATTAAAACGGCGATCGTAGAAGAGTTGAGCGAAGAGCGCCTCGTTTTGCGAACGCCCAATCCCTTTGCCCGCAAGTGGTTGCAGAAGTACTACATCAAAACGCTAACGGATGTAGTTCAGGAAATTTTGAAGCGTCCGATCGAAATCCAAATGACCGTTGCCTGCGACGATGAGGGCAATCCGGTAGATTCTGATTTCTTCTGGGCGCTGCCGATGGAACCCAACCTTGCCGATTTGACTAGCCCGATGGAGGTTCCTGCTATGACCGTTTCACCTGAGTCAACCGATCGCCCCCGTTCTAGCGATCTCAATTCAAAATACATCTTCTCTCGTTTGGTCGTTGGACCGAACAACCGTATGGCTCATGCGGCATCGCTGGCAGTGGCAGAATCACCCGGTCGAGAATTTAACCCGCTGTTTTTGTGTGGCGGCGTTGGATTGGGCAAAACCCATTTAATGCAGGCGATCGGGCACTACCGCTTAGAAATTTGTCGGAGTTCACGGGTTTTTTATGTGTCTACCGAGCAATTTACCAACGACTTGATTACTGCAATCAGACGCGACAGTATGCAGAGCTTTCGGGAACACTATCGCGCGGCAGATGTGCTGCTAGTCGATGATATCCAGTTCATTGAAGGCAAAGAATATACCCAGGAAGAGTTTTTTCACACGTTTAATACTTTGCATGAGGCAGGAAAGCAGGTTGTGCTGGCATCCGATCGCCCCCCCAACCAGATTCCCCGGCTCCAAGAGCGGCTTTGCTCTCGATTTTCCATGGGACTAATTGCCGACATTCAATCGCCCGATCTAGAAACCCGGATGGCAATTTTGCAAAAGAAAGCTGAGTATGAAAACATGCGGCTGCCGCGCGATGTGATTGAATATATCGCCTCCAGCTACACCTCCAACATTCGAGAGTTAGAAGGAGCGCTGATTCGGGCAGTTGCCTACATTTCCATCTCTGGGTTGCCGATGACGGTAGCTAATATTGCGCCCGTGCTGAATCCACCGGTGGAACAAGTGGAAGCTTCTCCTTCTGAAGTGATGACCATCATTGCGGAAAACTTCAATGTGCCAGTTGAAGATTTGAAGGGTCATTCTCGGCGACGTGAGGTGAGTACAGCCCGCCAGATTGGGATGTATCTCATGCGCCACCATACCGGGTTAAGCTTGCCCAAAATTGGCGAAGTGTTTGGCGGCAAAGACCACACAACCGTGATGTATAGCTGCGATAAGATTGCCCAACTGAAGGAAAATGACACCTCTATGGCGCAAACGCTGCGTCAGTTGAGCGATCGCATCAACCAAGCGAGTCAATCTCGCAACAAAGCCTAAAAAATTGATGCCCCAAAAGCAGCCTGAATCAAGTTGATTCAGGCTGCTTTTGCTTACGCATAATTTGCGCCACTGATCAGGTTGACTTATCAATCAAAAATGCGAGTTTTCCCCAGAAAATTGTCTTTACGCAAGACTGTATGCGACCAGAAAAAATTTAGTACTCTAATTGGAATAGTAAATTTTTACGTTTAAAGAATGTAAACATCTGTAAACCTGGAGATCGTCTGTGGAAAAAGCCCTAATTTCTGTGGATAACTATGGGGAAAATCGGTTTATAACGATCCAGCGATCGTGGAAAGACTCGCTAAGTATAAATACTCTGTGGAAATACCCCGTTTTTTTCCACAAGTTATCCACAGGCGCAAAAGGAGGAGATCTCGATTCCAGCTTGATCCGACGATCTTTTCCACAGTTTCCACAGCCTCTACTACTACTGTTTAAATAAGTTTTTCTTAAGTCCGGATTAATCTTACTGAACGGCAAGAAATCTCAAAACAGGTTCAGGTGGATCGTTTCGAGCAACAGTGGTAGGATCGCCAGACAAAGACTTCAGAGCGCCCTCAAATGAAACTGGTCTGCACCCAAAACAGCCTTAGCACAAGCCTTTCTCTCGTTAGCCGCGCTGTTGCCACCCGCCCCACGCATCCAGTTTTAGCCAACGTGTTGCTTGTTGCCAATGCCGAAACCCAGCAGGTCAGCCTCAGTGCGTTTGACCTAAGCCTCGGCATTCAAACCACTTTTGCCGCAACCGTCGAAGCCGAAGGGAAACTGACGCTGCCAGCCAAACTGCTCACCGACATCGTATCTCGCTTGCCAGAAGGAGACATCACCCTAGAAAGCGGCTCTGATGAAGACCCTAGCTTTCTCACCACGCTCACCTGTTCCTCTGGTCGCTACCAGGTGCGCGGCATGAGTGCCGAAGAATTTCCTGAACTACCTACCGTCACCGATGGCGAGAGCTTGCACCTGCCTTCTGAGGCAATGCTAGACGGGTTGAGAGGCGCACTATTCGCTGCCAGCGCCGATGAAACGAAGCAGGTTCTCACCGGGGTTCACCTGACGTTAGCGGCGGAAGAGTTGGAGTTTGCCGCCACGGATGGTCATCGCTTGTCGGTCGTGCAAACGACCAATGTGGACGATGAAGGCAACCGAGCAAAAAATAGCACTGCCGAAGATGCCGAAGCGTTGGATGTGACGATTCCAGCAAAGGCGCTGCAAGAGCTTGCCAAAATGCTGGAGCGGCAAACGGGCAGTTCTGTTGCGGTGAAGCTCGATCGCAACCAGGTAGTTTTTGAATGGGTCGATCAGCGCCTCACAAGCCGTCTGCTCGAAGGACAGTATCCCAACTATCGCCAACTGATCCCGCGTCAGTTTACCCACCAAACCACCGTCGATCGCCGCCTGTTTCTCAGTTCTCTGGAGCGAATTGCAGTTCTAGCAGACCAAAAGAACAACATCGTTAAGCTGAGTGTGGATGGCACGAATCAGGCAATGTCGCTGTCGGTGGATGCGCCCGATGTGGGCAGCGGTGAAGAAACTATTCCGGCTCAAATCACCGGAGAAGATATGGCGATCGCCTT
>JBBSCL010000198.1:0-6165 GCA_038250345.1 Leptolyngbyales cyanobacterium | reverse complement strand
TTGTGATTGTAATATCTTTGTGCTAGATAGCCGATAAGTAACCACACTGTCCTTTTCCACGGGGCGATCGCGGGGATTGAGAAGCCGGGATTCTCTCAAAGATCTGCTCAACCTTTTACAGCACTTGCACCACTGCTTTTAGCTCAAAGATTTTTTCCAGCACTTCTTCTACTACCTTGTCAGGCGTGGAGGCACCGGAGGTAATGCCGATCGCGATCGCGCCTTTGGGCAACCAGTTTTCAGCGACTTCCAAATCGCGATGCAGGGGTTTGTGTTCCACTCGGTTTCCCGCACCAATCCGGCTAGCGCTGTCGATGTGATAGGACGGAATGCCCCGCTCCACGGCGATTTCTTGAAGGTGGGTGGTGTTGGAGGAGTTGTAGCCGCCAATCACTACCATCAGATCCAGCTTGTCTTCCACCAGCCCTAGCATGGCATCTTGGCGTTCTTGGGTGGCATCACAAATGGTGTTAAAGCTGAGAAAGTGATTATTTAATTGGTCGGGACCATACTTTCGCATCATCGTATGTTCCAACAGTTTGCCGATTTGCTCGGTTTCGCCCTTGAGCATGGTGGTTTGATTGGCAATGCCCACGCGCTCCAAGTCGCGATCGGGATCAAACCCGACTGAATGCGATCGGCTAAACTTCGCCAAAAACTCAGCGCGATCGCCGCCATTGAGGATGTAGTTGGCGACATATTCCGCTTCTTGCAGGTTCAGCACAATTAAGTAAATGCCTGCAAAAGAACTGGTGGCAACGGTTTCTTCGTGATTATATTTGCCGTGAATAATTGAAGTGTGGCTTGCCTTCTTGTGTTTTTCCACCGTGTTCCACACCTTAGAAACCCAAGGGCAAGTCGTGTCTACAATCTTGCAGCCTTTCTCATTCAAAAGCTGCATCTCTTGGACGCTAGCTCCAAAGGCAGGCAAAATTACCACGTCGCCGCTGTTTACAACCGAAAAGCTCTTTTCTCCGTTTACCACCTCAATAAAATGCACATCCATGTCGCGCAATCGCTGATTCACAGAGGGATTGTGAATGATTTCGTTGGTGATCCAAATGCGCTGAGTCGGAAAGTGAGTCCGGGTTTCATACGCCATTGCCACGGCGCGCTCCACTCCCCAGCAAAATCCAAAGGCTTCTGCCAAATGAATGGTCACTTCGCCTCGCTGGAGTCTGTAGCCGTTATCCCGAATCTGCTGAATTAAGTTGCTTTGATACTCGCTCTGCATTTGCCCAGACACTTCGGCTTCGTGCCCAAAGCCTTTGCGGTGATAATTGTCCGAATTGTTGAGCGATCGCTTAAACGCTTTAGTATCCATTCAACCCTTACCTCACGGTGATTCATTCCTAGTTTTAATTTTCGCTCATCTTAGCCCCGTGTGATCTAGATAAACTTAATCAATTGACGGGTGAACAGATGACCGGAACGATGAGGCTTGTGCAAAAGAATTTCGCTATAATATCTCGCAAATAGCGCTCAAGCCTAGTATGGTAAGGCTCTAAGTCTGATAGGGCAGAGCTTTCCAGGTATTCTTTTTGCTTACATTCTTTTCGCTTGCATTTTAAAAAACGAGTATGACTAAGGGGCTGGGGGATGTAGCTTGCTTCCCGCAGGGTGGGCTGACTTTAGTTGCACATCAGGTATAGCTAGTAATTCTGCACCAACTTTTGAAATGTCGTTAGACACCCATCGCTCATGCACACGGATAGTTCTAGTTTGCCGGATCAACCCACTATTTTAGGATTTGATCCCGGTCGTTTGAAGTGCGGCATTGCGGTAATGGGAGTTGACCGCGTTTTGAAGTATCACCAAGTGGTGAGTGAATCAGACGCGATCGCCGAGATCGAAACGCTGCGCCAAACGTTTCCCGTTTCTTTGCTGGTGATGGGAAACCAAACAACTTCTAAAAATTGGAAGCTGAGACTTTCAGAAACGCTAATCGAGCCACTGCGAATTGTCATGGTCGATGAACGGAATAGCAGCTTGGAAGCCCGCGATCGCTACTGGCAAATGTATCCGCCTAAAGGTTTTTTGAGTCTAGTTCCCCAATCTCTCCGCAGCATTCCTCGCCCCGTTGACGACATTGTGGCAATTCTATTAATCGAGCGATATTTAGAACGGCTCGTAGGATAGTTTTGTCCTTTTCCAGGTGGTGCAGGGTTTCAGCCGCTACTTTCCCTGCCTGCGTAGCAATGACTCATCCCCTGATTCACTCTCACGCGATCGCTTAATCCTCATTCTTCAGGGACGACTACTTATCTTGCCTGGGGTAAAGTGCCTACAGCAAAAACCTAAGCGATGGTTTTGGTTTCCAAAAAGTTTCCTTCAATTTTTTACTGGAACAATTTAACTTGTATGTGCAACTAAAGGCAGCCTACATCTCCCAGCCCCTTGTATTTTAAGGCGCAGGGCTTTTAGATATTTCCGTTGCCCTCTCTCACCAGGAGAGGGCTAGGGTCTAGCTAGCTTGCCGCAGGGTGGGCACTCTTATTCCCTACTTGCGGCTTTCAATGCCCGCTCCATAAAGAGCTTTTGAGCGGAGCGCGCTGCTTTGCCTTTGGCTGGCGATCGCTGAATATATTCCCCATCACTGTGCAGATCCCAGGCTTGAAGATTGTCGGATAGCAAAATATCCAAAATATCTTTGAGTTCATCCTTTAGTTTTGGATCTTCGATTGGAGTGACGGCTTCCACTCGGCGATCAAGGTTGCGCGGCATCCAGTCTGCACTGCCGATATACACTGCTTCTTTGCCATCATGATTATGAAAGGAGAAGATGCGGGAATGCTCTAAATAACGCCCCACAATGCTGATTACCCGAATGGTTTCACTGATGCCCTTTAAGCCGGGACGTAGGCAACACATCCCCCGCACAATCAAATCAATCTCCACTCCGGCTTGTGAGGCTTCGTAGAGTTTTTGGATCATCGCTGGATCGGTCAGCGCATTCATTTTGGCAGTGATTCGAGCGGGTCTTCCACTGCGGGCATTGTCGGTTTCTCGTTGAATTAACTCACCCATGCGATCGCGCAGAGTTATGGGGGCTACTAACAGTTTGCGGAAAGACGATTGGCGGGAATAACCCGTCAATAAGTTTGTTAGATCGGTTAAATCGGCTCCTAGTTCTTCGCAGCAAGTCAGCAATCCTAAATCGGTATACAATCCAGCCGTTTTAGGATTGTAGTTTCCGGTGCCAATGTGAGCGTAACGTTTCAGTTTGCCTGCTTCTTGGCGAATGACTAGAACAATTTTAGTGTGAGTTTTTAAACCAGCTACGCCGTACACGACATTCACTCCTGCGGCTTCTAAACTCCGTGCCCAAGTGATGTTATTGGCTTCATCAAACCGGGCTTTGAGTTCTACTAACACACCGACCTGCTTCCCATTTTCGGCTGCGGTAATCAGCGATCGCACAATCGGCGAGTCTCCGGAAGTGCGATACAGCGTCATTTTAATCGCCAGCACTTGCGGATCATAAGCCGCTTGACTAATAAACCGCCCCACCGATGCAGTAAATGACTCATAGGGATGATGCAGTAGCAAATCACCTCCTCGAATCACGGAGAAAATATCAACTACATTGTCTTTTTTTTGAAAGGCTGACTCGGTTTCATACTCATTTACAGCCTTCAATCGAGCCGGAATTACCCCCGTGGAAGGAGCATCTTTCAACTCTGGCAGAGGCAACCCCATGAAGGAAAACAAATCCTTCAAGTTGAGCAACCCTTCTATTTCATAAACCTCTCTGTCGGTCAAGCCAAGCTCTTCAACCAGCGGCTTTCTGAGCAAGTCAGGCATTCCCTTTTGCACTTCCAACCGCACCGCCGATCCACCTAAGCGATGAGTGCGTAATTCTTGCTCGATCGCCAACAGCAAATCGTCGGCTTCGTCTTCTTGCACATCCAAATCGGCATCGCGGGTAATCCGGAAGACCCCAAACTCTTGGATGATCATGCCTGGAAACAGCATTTCTAAATTATGGGCAATCAGTTGCTCTAATGGAATGCCCATCCACACACACGATTTGCCGTCATATTGACGCAACTCTTCTGGCAAGGCGATGAAGCGCGGCAAGATGTTGGGCACTTTCACACGAGCAAAACTTTCCTTTGCAGTCTTTGGATCTTTGACGCTGACTGCCAAGTTCAAACTCAGGTTTGACATATGAGGAAACGGATGGCTGGGGTCGATCGCCAGCGGGGTGAGGATGGGGAAAACGCCTTCTTCAAAATAGCGCTGTAGATAGACTCGTTGATCTTTGCTGAGGTCGATGTAGTTGACAAAGCGCACTCCCTTCTCGGCTAGCAAAGGGCGCAATTCACGCTCAAATAACTGGTGTTGCCGGGTCACAGAGGGGCGGAGGCGACTAGTAATTTCATCTAACTGCTGTTGAGGGCTGCGTCCATCTACGGTAGGTGGGTTGACTTCTGCATTGACCTGACCGATCAAACCAGAAATCCGTACCATCAGGAACTCATCCAAATTTGAGCTAAAAATGGCTAAAAACTTCAATCGTTCTAGCAGCGGGGTATGAGGATCGAGGGCTTCTTGGAGGACTCGGTCATTAAACTTCAACCAACTTAGCTCTTGGCTAAAGTAATTTCGAGCATCGGACAAATCAATTTCAGGTGCTGTCTCGTTCGGTAGGGACATGATTTCAATATTTGCATAGATGCTAAAGATACTGCCAAAATAAAAGAAAAAGGGAAAGTTCAATAGGACACATTATCAGCGCAGCGTCACAAAGTAAGCGCTGGCGATTCCCCTAGCGAGTCCTGTGGAAAGCTTCGCTAACGGTTCACGAATCGCGATACAGCACTCTGTAGAAACGCTAATAATCTACAACTGCTCAGTCTGTGAATGGAGAAATAAACAAATAAGAGCTTAGAGAAAAATCGTTGAGGATCTTAATTTTGAGTGCGAATAGAAGAAAATCTTAAAAAATTTAGAAACAACTCTTTTGGCGAGTATCGATTCACTAATAGCGATTAGCTTCCAGCCAAATGCTAGCGAAAACATTTTGTTCCTGATCTGCCGCTACACTGATTGATGCAATTTTAATAATAATTAGAAATGCTGCTGCAACAGTTGCGAAATAAGAGCATACAATTATTGAAACCCAACTTAAGACTTAGGCAGCAACAATGGTAGAAGCAACTGAAAAACGACAAAAAGCGATCGCAGTGAAGCAATCATCGATTGGAAACACCAGCGCTTTTCTAGAGTCGCTACCCGAAAAACCCAAAGAAGATTTATCTTTGAGAGAAGCTATCGACCAGCTACGTGAACCTCTAAGGGCAGCGCTTCTCAGAGGTTATACTTATCCAGAGTTGGCAGAAATGCTGACCGAAAAAGGCATAAAAATTAGTGCATTTACCCTAAAAAATTATGTGCCTTCGGGTAAGCGCCGCGCTAACAAAGAAAAGGAAGCTGCTGCTGCTAAAGTTGGAAATCGTCGGGGACGAAAAAATCAGGCAGTAGAATCAGTAAGTGCAGAGCTAGACACTCAGCCCTCCAAATTAGCGGAAACACCTGCTAAATTATCGGTGGATGAGGCTATAAAAACTGAGTTGGAGACGAGTGAAAAAGCGCCTCAGACCCAAAAAGCGTCGGCAGCAAAAACCAAAGCCGATGATGAATCAACGGTAAAGCAACCTACTGCAACAAAATCTCGTACGGCTTCAACGAAGAAGCTTACTTCTACACAATCTCGTAAGACATCCGCTTAAAAAAATCAGCGATCGCTGAGGGGCATCAAACTAAAAGCGCGATCGCATGATCACGATGTACAACTTTTGTGCGATCGCCCGATTCTCCTGACCTGCGCTTGATTTAGAAAGTGCAACCCACCTAATTTAATTAGTAGGACTTACGCACTCGCCCCCTAAATCCCCCAATTCTGGGGGACTTTGATCTCTAGCTCCCCCAGAATTGGGGGTTGGGGGGCAAAGTTCGGTTGATTTGCGTAAGTCCTGATTAGGATAAATTTAATTAGGCTAAGTTTGATCAACATTTCACATTGCCTTTCTTACTATCTCCTTTCAATCAGGCTCTTTACAAAGCAGATTTACTGACCAGCATGATGACGAAACAGCGCGTTCTTTCTGGAGTTCAGCCAACGGGCAACCTTCACTTGGGTAATTATTTAGGAGCGATTCG
>JBBSCL010000197.1:0-6167 GCA_038250345.1 Leptolyngbyales cyanobacterium | reverse complement strand
ATTCTTTCAAATGCTTAAAAAACTGCAAAACTATAGGGCACCTCGATTAATTGGATTTGAGTAAAGTTGAGTTTCAAACCGCATCTCATGTCTGAGGATGGAACCCTGCATGAGAGCGCTTTTTCACGCCCTTGGCTCTAGGAACACACGAAAGTCCTGCCACGGGATGATCTCGCCCAGCCGCACTAGCAAATCCTGGTTCCGCTCTAGTTTCTCGTAGCGCTGCACGGCATCCCGAAAGCCTTGCTGTCCCATCTTTTCTTGTCCGACATTACCATCACTTTATGATCTCATCTCTTTCTTGATTTGAGACACTCATTTTCGTATTTTTCGAGGTGCCCTTTAGCCTGATTTTTAAGGGGCGCTTAGTAAAACGCCCCACACAGGCTCCTCAACTATTCATCAAGAGCTTACGGGCTTTTTCTTGGCGGGTATCGGCTTCCGCCATCACATCTGCCATTTTTTCCAGCATTTCACCCGGATAGTTTTCTAACACTTTGGTGGAAAGAGAAATTCTGCCCTTCGCTTCATCTAGGTCGGCAATCATGGCTTTGATGATTTGCCCCACTTGAAACAGGTTGGGCAGTGATTCTACGTAGTTTTTGCTGATTTGGTTGATGTGCAACAAGCCGCTGGTGCCGCCTAGATCTACAAATACGCCAAACGGTTTGATGCCGCTGATTTTGCCTTCTATCAGTTGCCCAATTTCAAACTGGCTAACGGCAGCGGAGCGAGTTGCTAACCGATTGGAGAGAACCAGTTTTCCTTTTTCTTGGTTGATTTCCAAAATATTGGCGGTGAGGGTTGTGCCCACGAGGGATTCTAGGTTATCGCGTTCGAGCAGGTGCGATCGCGGAATAAAGCCCCGCAGTCCTTGCACATCCACCGTCACGCCGCCCTTATTAATGCCCGTCACTTTGACAGAAAGACTTTGGGTACTGTCTTGCAATTCTGCCATATGATCCCACATCTGCCGAATTTCTAGCTGCTTTAGCGAAAGGGTGACCTGCCCATCGGCATCTTGTTCGCGAATGATCAAAAAGTCACACGATTCTCCAATAGGCAAAATTGCTTCTGGATCGCGAATCTCTCGCAAACTTGCTTCATCGGCAGGGAGAAAGGCAAGAGATTTTGCGCCAATGTCAACATAAATGCCATCGGTTTCATAGCTGATGGCTTTGCCGGAAACGGTCTGTCCGCTCTGAAACCCATAATCATAGTTCTCCAAAGCTTTGGCAAAGTCATCCATTGAGAAAGATTCCGCCGCTGAATGAGAGGTCGTTGATTTTGAATCCATAGGTCTGACAGATTAGTGAGCTTTCCTACTATAAAGCCTGTCGAGAAATGTGGTGTGTGACAAGTTGTGGTGGAGCAGCGATCGCTGCCGTAACTCCCTCTTTTGGATAAGCAGAAATCGGTTTATAGGTAGAGCCAAAGTAGCAAGAAATATCAGTACTCTTGAGTTGTTGAATTCTAATACTTTACTATGACCAACTTTAACAACCAAGATTCTCGCGATGTTCCTTCTACAGATATTCCTTCTACTTCCGTACCTGCTCAAAATATTGATACCCAAAACCGTCTTGCTCAACAGCGCAATTACGAAACTGTCCAGCGCGATCGCGAGGACAGTAACGCCTTTGGCGGATTACTGTTAGGTATGTTGCTAACCGCTTTAGTTGGCTTAGGGGTTGCTGCCTATTACTTCCTCAACCAAAGACCTAGCACTACAAACATCATTACGCCGGCTAATCCAGTAGCCAGCCCTTCGCCGCAAGTGAAAGAGCGAATTATTGAGCGCGATCGCATCGTTCCTGTGCCGCAACAATCCTCTGCTCCGGCTCCGAATGTGAATGTGACTATTCCCAATCCTGTAGCTCCGCCAGCACCAGCAGCCCAACCCGCGCCAGCACAGCGCGTTCAAGAGACTGCTCCGGCTCCGGTTGCTCCGGCTCCGGCTGGACAGTAGACTTAATGAGCCGAAGCGCGATCGCTTGAATGGCTAGGGCGATCGCTTGAATGTCCAGGGCGATCGCAATATCCATACGTTTTTTTAACGAGTCCATCCAATCGTTCTCAGCGATCTAGAAATCGTGCGGTCACTGATTTCTCGCTTTCAACACCCCATTTTTTGCCCCAATCGTTTGGCTCCCAGATTGTGCGCTCCACCGCCCACGGTCAAGACTTTCTCTAGCAAGTAGGGCTGCGGTACTGATTATGGAGATCAATATCCTTAAGGCTCAACAGAGTTGCCCCTAACCGATTTCTCTCTAGTCTGTCTTACTAAATAGCAGTTGGATCATCCTAATTAGTGACAGCTTCCTCTAGAAACAAACTTTTCTAAAGAAACAGATACTTAAATGGCTCAGGCGGGGTTTGAACCTGCGACCTTGGGCTTATGAGTCCCCTGCTCTACCACTGAGCTACTGAGCCTTAAGAACACTAGACAACTCTACTAAAGTAGCATAATTGAAATCAATACTAAAACAGTGATTGAATATATCCAATAAAATTCAAACAGCAAAGGGGAGAAAAATCTCCCCTTTTTAATCGAATCTAGAGAGACAGGACTAACCGCGAGGCAGATATGCCATGGGATTAACAGCACCTTTTCCTGAGGGATGTACCTCAAAGTGGAGATGGGGACCCGTACTGTAGCCAGTGCTTCCCATTTCAGAAATCTGCTGTCCTTGAGTGACTTGTTGACCCGCTTGGACTAATACCCGATTGTTGTGCGCATACAGAGTTAAACTGCCATCCGGATGCCGGATTTCTACGAGATAGCCATAGCCACCTGAGTTCCAGCCAGCAGTAACAACCACACCTTCGGCGGCGGCAACAACAGGCGTACCTGTTGGACCTGCAATATCAACTCCTTTGTGCATTCGTCCCCAACGCCAGCCAAAGCCCGATGTTAAGACCCCTTTGGCGGGCCAAATGAAACCTTCTAAGCGTTCACTCCCTCCAGGCAAGTACGACTCACTGGTGCCCAAGGAAGGCAATTCAGGGGATACCGCCTTACCAATCTTAGATTGCAGCAGCGGATCGTAACTCTCGGAGCCAAGGGGGGCAGCAGCCACAACTTGCCGCCGACTTTGAATGGGCACCATTTGCTGAGGCGATGCTTTCATCTCATTAGACGGATCACCTTTGACTCGACTACGCATTTCTCGCAGTTGGGTTCTTAGAGTTGCAGATCTATCAGCACTAAACTCCGGGTTAACCCGATCGCTCAAAATAGGAGCATAGTTACCGCCCGTGGAACTAGAAGCTGCGACTTCGGGTTTCAAAACCGAACTCGTTTGAGGACGAAGTGCCTGAGTTTGATAGCGTTGTCGAAGCTGATCTATCTCCTGCCTCAAGTTCTCAACATGGTTATAACGCACCAACCTAGACTCAGATTCACTCGTTGGCTCAGCCTGACTCTTGCCAGAAAAAGATGTAGCAGCAACTTGCACTCCGGCTACAGGCGATCGCGCAGAAGTTACAGTCGGGTTGGGCAAAGAAGTCGTAGATGACGCGCTTGCAACAGTGGATGCAATTGGAACAGAAGCGATCGAACCCTGATATTCTGACTGTTCAACAGCAGAACTTTGGGAAGGTGGAATGATTAACGTCTGATTTGCGAAAATGTAGTTCGGGTTAGGGATTCGATTGGCATCCGCTAGCTGCTTCACAGAAATATTGTGAATACGAGCGATCGCTGCAAGCGTATCTCCAGCAGCAATCCGGTAAGAAGATGCTTTACTACCCTGAGCAGCAGACATTGGAAGCTGAGTGTTAACAGGAGAGCGAAATGCCACCTGTTGCCGACTCTCTGAGGGCACCAACGGTTTTAGTGTTGGCACTTGATCAACTTCAACCTCAGCAGGCAAAGTAGACACTACTTGAGACTGCTGCTCTACTTGAGGCACTTGCTGTGCTGATTTAGGGATAGCCTGATATTTCTTAGAACTCAGTGAGGTTAAACCACTCTGCAAGCTTTGGGTTTTCTGCTTAAGGTTTTTAAGTGCCTTGTGCTGCTTATTCTTCAGGTCGTCGCTGTCTGTTAAATCAGCTTGAGACTCAGAGCCTTGAGCCTGCCCAGAGATTGGACCGTAGTAACCCGGTGAAATGGTCGAAGCTGAATTGCCAGATATCTGTGCCAAACGGTTATCTGTTGGAACGATCAGAACCTGACCCACTTGAAGGACAGCATTTACAGAAACACTGTTTGCCAATGCAACTAAGCTGACATCAGTTCCATAAAATCGAGCGACATCCCAAAGAGTCTGCCCCTCTTGAACCGTGTGGCTGGCTTTGCGGCTTCTAGAAGCAGACGATTCAATCGCCTCAGAATCGGGTGAAAGCGCAGCGGCTTCAAAGGAAGCTGAAGATGCCGAAGTCACAGGTTCATTTTGAATAGGCTCTGCTGCAACAGCCCCATCTCCTTGACGAGAAATCGGCAGGCCATAAGCCCCCATCGAAATTGCCAGACCAATCATTGCTGCCGAAGTCCGAACTCGGCGATTAGTTTCTGGGATAGCCTGCCTTGCTTGAGCCATTGTTTCTTCATGCTCGTTCATACAGGAAGGACTAGGCTTAACCTTCTGCGGAAATGTTCGTCTCAAAAAACGACCTCCTAAACTTCCAGCGCTTAACTGTCTTTGAGCCATTCATCCACGCTGTGTTAACAACTTGAATCACATTCAGAAGCGATCCAGATCACACATGGCAAATACACTTAGGCAAGAGTACCCTGCTTTTTCGATTTAGACAAGTTCATACTCACAGTAAAAAATCAAAGCAAGCATCAAACTTAGCTGGACAAGGAACTTTGGAATGATAGCAACACCAGAAAAAGATTTAATTTAATAGCGTTCTAAAACAATTCCAAGAGCCGAAGCTGCAAAAACCATCATCCTGTCTAATCCAAAAAAACAGAAGCAAAGATGCAAAAATCTACTTTGTGGAAACGACTCAACTATCCAAACAACGACACTCCTCACACTCCCACCGCAAAATTGATCATGCTACAAACCAATTTGCTTCTTAAGACACTGAACTGTATCACAGATGCAAGCAACCAATTTTGTTTAGTGCAAGCCTTAAGTCCAGTTATGCACAATCGAAAAGCCTACTGCTTGAAGCTTTCAGGAATTAATGAAAGTGTGAAATCAGTAATTGAGCAACTGGGCGAAACTATTAAGAACCCATAGAAATTTCTTATTATTGCGGAGTAAATCCGTAGGACAAAAGACCATTGCTCCTATTTTCCAACCGTTTTTATACTTAAAGTAAGTTGCCCAAAAATTTTCTTGATGAACTTGCAGTTTAAATATTTGCATCGGCGAATCAACGATTAATTTTTAGGCTAGATACATAGATGCACATATATAGATAGAGTGCTGTTTGGATTGAAGTCAGCTAGAGTAGTTGGCAACGATATGAATCGGTCAAGCAATGTGTCGCTATTCTGTTTGAGCGGTTCGCGATTAATGATGAACTCAAATAGCGTTGCATTACTATTGCAGCAATCCCAACTGCCGACGTGCTTCAAACAAGCCAATAGCAACACTAACCGAGAGATTAAGGCTGCGGACTTGGGGCTGAGCCATTGGAATATAAACCGCTTCAGCGCAAGTTTGCAGCAGATCTTTGGGTAGCCCCATAGTTTCACTGCCGAAGAGTAGCCAATCAGATGGGCGAAATTCAAACTCGATATAGCTACATCGTCCTGAAGTGCTGAAGCCAACCCAACGACTATCTGGCTGCCGAGGAAATTTTTCAAAGTCTTGGATCGAGGGATGGTAGGTCAAATTTACGTAGGGCCAATAATCTAAGCCTGCACGCTTGAGATAGCGATCGCTAATTTCAAAGCCCATAGGTCCAACTAAATGTAGCTCTGTGCCTGTTGCTGCACAGGTTCTAGCAATATTGCCCGTGTTGGGTGGAATTTGTGGATGAACTAAAACAACCTGAACCATAGGATAAATTGCACTCTTTAATGAGCTACTTACTAGCTCTCAGCTTTTTCGTTATCTTAGGAAGACTTTGATAGCTTTTTTTAATACATGCCTTTGACGGTTAGCAAATTAAAAAGCTTCATCCAATTTTCGTCTAAGTATTTATATATTTTTCAGATTAAATTAATTTGACCTTGCTCAATCATCGGGGAGTTTCAATTT
>JBBSCL010000196.1:0-6180 GCA_038250345.1 Leptolyngbyales cyanobacterium | reverse complement strand
TGTGGTTTTGGGCGGCAGTGGCGAGATGGGTTTCATCTTCCCTCACCTGCATCCCGGCTTTGATGCCATGTTTTGTATTGCCAAAATCATTGAACTGTTGACTATTCAAGAGCGATCGCTGGGACAAATTCGGGCAGAGCTTCCCCGGATTAGCCATAAAACCCACGTCGTCCGCTGTCCTTGGTCAACCAAAGGCTCCCTCATGCGGCACCTCGTCGAAACTCATCCAGTGGAATTGCTAGAACTGGTGGATGGCGTGAAAATTTTTGATCATCAACACGATGGCTGGGTGCTAATTTTGCCCGATGCTGGGGAGCCGTTAGTCCACATTTTCGCCAACAGCTCCGATCGCAACTGGGTAGACGAAACCTTGCGAGACTACCGCATTCGGGTTCAAGAATTTGTCGATCAAGAACATGAATCAGAAGAAGAGGTCTATGCCGAAAGCACGTATTCATATTAGTAGGCGAGTGGAAAACTTGGGATTTTTTTAGTGTTTTCAACCAAGACTTATGAAATTTAACGTGACTTTGGATCGAGACGAAGACGGAGTTTGGATTGCAGAATGTCCAAGCATTCCTGGTTGTGTCAGCCAAGGGCAAACCAAAGACGAAGCATTTGAAAATATTAAAGATGCGATCGCGGCTTGCCTGCAAGTTCGTGCAGAGCGGGGTTTACCGCTAACCCTTAAAACTTGTTAGGAACGAGAACAAAATAAAACCGAATTTTGTAGGATGTGTTAGGCGATAGCCGTAACGCATCAATCCCCGGCAGCGCTGCGTTAACACATCCTACAGAAGAATTACACCTTATTTGATCCGCGATCCTAAGTATTGGATGTAACAACCTGTTGAGTCTGGTTGGGCGATCGCCGCTATTCCCTACAATGGGTGCAGACCTCATGTAGAACTTGCGACTGATTATGACTAAGACCGTTGGGGATGTAATGACCCATGACCCGATTACAGCGAACCGCGACACTGCGCTGGTCGAGGTGATCAAAATATTGGCAGAGAAGCGCATCAGCGGTCTGCCTGTACTCGATGAAAATGGCAAACTGGTTGGCGTAATTTCTGAAACAGATTTAATGTGGCGAGAAACCGGAGCCACTATGCCGCCCTACATCATGTTTTTAGACAGTGTGATTTACCTCGAAAACCCTGCTCAATACGAGCGCGAAGTGCATAAAGCGTTGGGCGAAACCGTGGGAGAAGCCATGACCGATGAGCATCTTGTGACGATCGCTCCTGATCAGCCCCTGCGAGATGCTGCCCAATTAATGCACGATCGCAAGGTGCATCGCCTGCCCGTAGTCGATGCCAGCGATCGCGTCATCGGCATTTTGACTCGTGGCGACATCATTCGCTCTATGGCGGCAGATCAGGGCTAAAGAGAGAACACGATTTACTTTTTTAAGAACAATTTATTAACAAACAGTTTTTATGGACATTACTCCTGATTCGGTTAAAACGCTTTTAGATTCGGCTGATTTGGGCGATCGCCTTAGAGCCGTAAACCAAATGCGGACGCTTGATCCAAGCATTACCTTCGGCATGATTTTGCAAGCGGTGGATGATACGAATCCCAGGGTACGCTATGCCGCTGTCAGCCAGCTATCATCCTTGGGTGGTCAAGATCGGGCGAAAACATTGGAAACCCTGCGCGATCGCCTGCAAGATGCTGAACCGGACGTGCAGGCTGCCGCCGCAGATTCGATCGGCGCACTCAAGCTCACTGAAGCCTTTGAGGATTTGCGATTTCTTTACAACACCAGTGCGGAATGGTTGGTTAAATTCAGCATTGTGGCGGCACTGGGAGAATTGGGTGATCCACGCGGCTTTGAACTGTTGGAAGACGCGATCGCATCCCCGAATGAACTGATGCAAATGGCGGCGATCGGTTCCTTTGGTGAACTAGGCGATACCCGCGCTGTGCCGCTACTCATCGGTCACGCGGCAAACCCCGATTGGCAAGTTCGCTATCGCCTTGCCCAAGCTCTCGGTCGATTGGCAACCCCCGAAGCCAAAGCAACTCTAGAGACTCTAGCCCAAGACCCGATAGCCCAAGTTGCCGAAGAAGCCAAATCTGGTTTGGATAAGTAGGTGGATCGTTAAACATTACCCTCGGCGAATAAATTTTCTACTGAAGCTTGGGCAAAATGGTTTGAATCTGTTGATCATTTGTACATAGGACTTACGCACTCGCCCCCTAAATCCCCCAATTCTGGGGGACTTTGATCTCTAGATCCCCCAGAATTGGGGCTTAGGGCGACAAATTTCGGTTGATTTGCGTACGTCCTGGTACAGTTTCTAATGAAATGTTTGGCTTTGGGAATCTGATTTGGCAGGTTTCTAGAATGAAAGCAGCGGTGATTGGGATGAAAAAAGGGATCTATGGGAATTGCTACAGTTAATCCGGCGACGGGGGAAGTGGTCAAAACGTTTGAGGCGCTTTCGGATGCGGAGATTGACAGTAAGGTGGCGATCGCTCAAGCCGCATTTTTGCAGTATCGCCAGGCCAGTTTTGAACAAAGATCGCAGTGGCTCCAGTCTGCCGCTGCAATTTTGGAGGCTGACAAGAATCGCCTAGGTGCTTTGATTACGCTAGAGATGGGCAAGACGTTGAAAGCGGCGATCGCCGAGGTGGAAAAATGCGCGGCGGTCTGTCGCTATTATGCTGAAAATGGGAAGAAGTTTTTGGCAGATGAAGCGATCGCCAGTGATGCAAGCCATAGCTTTGTGCGTTATCAGCCCTTGGGGATTATTCTTGCCGTCATGCCGTGGAATTTCCCTTTTTGGCAGGTGTTTCGGTTTGCGGCTCCGGCACTCATGGCTGGCAATGTGGGGTTGCTGAAACATGCGTCCAATGTGCCCCAATGTGCCCTGGCGATCGCAGAAGTCATCCAGCAGGCAGGCTTTCCCGCAGGCGCTTTTCAAGCATTGCTGATGGAGTCAAGCAAGGTCGCTGCGCTGATGGCAGACGATCGCATCAAAGCGGCAACCTTAACTGGCAGTGAACCTGCGGGAGCAAGTTTGGCGGTTGCGGCTGGCAAAAATATCAAAAAAGTGGTGCTAGAACTAGGCGGCAGTGATCCCTTGATCGTCCTGCCCAGTGCAGATTTGCAGTCGGCTGCAACGACTGCCGTTACCTCACGGATGCTGAACTGCGGACAAACCTGCATTTCTGCGAAGCGGTTTATTGTGGCAAATACCATTGCGGATGAGTTTGAGGAATTGCTGATCACTCAATACAATCAGCTAAAAGTGGGCGACCCCATGCTGCCAGAGACGGATTTAGGTCCGCTGTCTACTCCCAAAATTTTGGAAGACATCGATCGCCAAGTGCAAGCGATCGTCCAGCAGGGCGCAAAAGTTTTGGTGGGTGGCGATCGCCTGGAGCGCCCCGGCAATTACTACAAACCCACATTAATCACCGATATTGCGGCGGAGAATCCTGTAGGGCGAGAAGAATTTTTTGGTCCAGTGGGGCTGCTGTTTCGGGTAGCAGATTTGGATGAGGCGATCGCGCTGGCAAACAACACACCCTTCGGCTTAGGCTCCAGCGCTTGGACAAACGACCCCACAGAGCAAGAGCAATTAATTAATGGCATTGATGCTGGCTGTGTCTTCATTAACGGTATCGTAAAGTCTGACCCGCGCTTACCGTTTGGCGGCACCAAGCGATCGGGCTTTGGCAGAGAATTGGGAGTGCCCGGAATTCACGAATTTGTCAACATCAAAACGATTTGGGTGAAATGATCCTTTACGCGCTCGGCTCTGGGCAGTTTTAGTGCAGATAGGTCATCCACAAGCTGAATGCGTCCTCGCCTGATTCCATAAAAGATGCGATCGATCGCCCGTTTTTCTGCGTCGTCAATCGATACATCGCATAGTACTGCTGCCAATCCATATCGATTCGCCAAAGTTAATTTGTGGCTTGCGATCGCGTACCTAAAAATCTCAGATAAAGCATTTGGAAGAATTTGGTGAGACATCGCCGGATATAGAGAATAAGTGATTCACTATATCCCGCAAATCATGAATTATTGGGGCAATCTATAACTTTGCCTTAAACTCTCCACAATAGGCTCTTACCACTGCATTACTTTTTAGGGCATCCTCACATCACCAGCGGAAGCACCCTAAATAAGCCCCCGCTCCTCCTGATTGACCTAATCAATTGAAATAGACTGAGGTCCACTTTTGCCGTTGTGAGTCGCTGTGGTGTAGATAGAAGTACCACCTTGCTTATCGAGCCAGCTTTTGATGGGGTCATCAGAAAGGTTGAGCCGCAGCAATCCAGAAAATAATCCGCCCATAAAGGCGACGGGCTGTTGAGTCAATTCTTTGAGGATGGGGGTGAGTTCATCGAAAAACATAAAAGGCTCCTTTTGCAGAATATTTGCGATTTCAGATTTGCGATCGCGGATTGAGTCGTGTCTTTGGCGATTGTAGCGCTGCTACGAGGCGAATTGACGTGATTTGGGATTTTAGATTGTGGATTTTAGATTGGTGCCTTTCGCTTTAGTCGTCAATCATCACTTGTCACTTGAAATGCTCAGCCATTCGATAAGCAGCAATTCCACCGCTTGACAAGATGATTGCAAAAATGGGCGGAATCATCGGAATCCAGCCTTGATGATTAAACACGCCCATGCCGATGATTACTACGATCGCAATCAGTCCAGCTTCAGCCATTAGCACCCAAACAGGACGACGCACCGCAAACCAAGCGATCGCTCCTGCTAAAACTGCCCAGCCCCCAATCCAGATAATTTCAAGCTCGTTTGACCAATACCAAATCGGCGGTTTTCCATCCAGTCCAGCATTTAAAAACTGGCTGACCATGTGAGCGTGGATTAACACCCCTGGAAGCCGAGAATTTTCTTTTTCAGTCAGGCTGAAAGGGCTTAAAAATAGGTCTTTAGCATTGGCAGCGGTCGTGCCAATCAGCACCACTCGATCTTTAATTTGCTCCGGCGATACTTGCCCCTTTAACACCTGGCTAAGACTTACCTGCTGAGCAATTTTCCGTCCGCGATAATTTAGCATCACCTGATAGCCTCGATCATCTAGATCTTGATAGCCACCTGATTTTTTGCCAAGAGGAGGAAATGCAACGGTGCCTAACTGGGCAATGGCGCGATCGCCAGGGCTGGGCTGTAACCGAATGCCCTCTTTTGCCAAATACATTTGCGCTAATCGCAATGAAAAGGAATGAAACGGGGTGTTATTCAAATCGGCAAACATCAAATTGCGCCGCACCACGCTATCGGCATCTAGCAACACATCGTTAAACCCCACGCGATCGCTAGGCACACCGGGCGGTGCCGGAGTAATCGGGGTATCAAGATTATTAATCGCCACAAGGTTAGGCGCTTTCAGAGCAGCCAGCAGTTGCGATCGCCCCGGTGCTTGGGGAATGTCTCGAAAAATATCTAACCCAATTGCCCGCGGTTGATGGCGCTGAAGTTGAGTGATTGCGGTGGCGATCGCCTGATCAGACAGTGGAAACCGCTTTTGCGCCTGAATATCAGCTTCAGTAATTCCCACAACCAGCAAACGCGGATCGGGTTCAGGTTCCGGTCTACTTCGCATCTTCCAGTCATAGGCAGCAATTTCTATGGGTTGTAACCAGCCTAGGCTTCTTGCGCCAGCCACAATGCCGATCGCGACCATACTGACCGTGCCAATCATAAGAGCAGCGATCGCTCGACGATGGCGGGGTTTTGCGGGAATATAGGTGACTTCAGACATCGACCCAGCCGTTCCTGAATCATCTATTTGCGTGGGCGGCAAGAGTGTTTCATCGTTGCCAATGGTTGGATCTGACAAAGCGGTTTGATCAAGGGCGTGCAACACCTCCGTCGCTGACTGAAAGCGTTGATTAAAGTGATAGCGCACCATTTGGTTGAGAATCCGGGCAAGCCAAGGAGTCACCACGGCGCGATCGCGCCAGATGACTTCTCCCGTAGTGGGATGAGTCGGGAACTGAGACGGGTGCAAGCCTGTGAGTGCTTGAATTGCAGTGATGCCTAAAGCGTAAATATCGCTGTTGTATCGGGGTTTGCCAGCCAATTGCTCAGTAGGACCATAGCCCTGAGTGGCAATGCCCACGGTTAGGTTAGTCTGCCCAGGTATTTGTAGCAGTTGAGTTTGCATTTCCTTGACTGCGCCAAAG
>JBBSCL010000195.1:0-6202 GCA_038250345.1 Leptolyngbyales cyanobacterium | reverse complement strand
GGCGAGACATTGCAGGGTGTTGGTAGTGGCGATCGCGCTACACGAAGCTTGAGCCGCGATCGCAAAGATCCGCTGTCGCAACGTGGCGGGGTCAAGCGGACTGACGGTTTCAAAGGTGCTGAAGGCATCAGCGTTGAGGAGATGAGCTAAGCCGCGCTTAATCCGATAGTCCGTATCTTCGCCTTCGAGTTCTAGCAGTTGGCGGTTCAGTTCGCCCCTAGTGCCGCCTTTTGCCTCCTGAAACTGATGGATCAAATCCGCCGCGATCTCGATATTCGCTGAATTGATCACCAACCGCTTTGGCACTACGGTTTCGCCACTATAGCGATGGATTAACAAATCACTCGGTAACATAGCAAGCAATCATTCCAATCAGCCGATTTTTAGCAACCAAAAAGGGGGCAATATTGATTAGAAACATCGCCCTTACAAACGTGAGTTGAGCGCAAACCCCTTTCATTTCTAAACTTCCTCTCAAATTTGAGCAATTGCGCCGTCAATCCTGATTAACGAATGGGCACAAATCCTACCTGCTCTGAAAGCTTTTGTCCCTCATCGCTCAACAGCATATTGGCATAGGCAACCCCTGCCTGCTCATCCAATCTGCCATCCCGTTTAATGATGACGAACAGCCGTCTGGTAATAGGATAAGAGCCATCGGCAAATGCTGTTTTATTAATGGCAGCACAGGCAGAGTCAGCGCAAGGGGACACAAATCCCTGCCCACCATCTTCTTTGGAAATTGGCAGCAGGCGAATCATCTGCTGATTGATTACTTCTGATGTGGTCGCGTAACTAATTCCACCTGGAGTCGTGCCAACTTTGCGAATGGATTCAGTTGTGTCCCTCACCTCTTTAACGGTGGCACCTAACGGTTGTTTTTCCATCACGTTTTCGTAGAAGAAATCAACGGTGCCACCCGATTGTAAATTGCGGCTAAAGGGCGTAATCGGGAGATTGGGTCCGCCAACTGCCTGCCAGTTGCGAATTTTGCCCGTGAAAATGTCTCGTACTTGAGCCAAAGACAAACCTTTCACCCCTTGATCCAGCAGGCGAGGATTAACATACAGCGCAATGCCATCTAGCACAACCGGAACCTCTTCTAAAGCAAACCCTCGACTTTTTGCTCTAGCATATTCCTCATCTTTAAGTGATCGTGAGGACTGAGCAAAACTAAGCTGACCCCCAATCAACATCTCGATACCCTTGCCAGAACCCGGTTTTCCTGCGGTAGGTTCCGTATAGCGCAGTTGAAACTGCGGATGTGCTTGATTGATGGTTCCCACCACTGTTGACGATCGCAGTGGCGCGAAGGTGGTAGACCCTCCATAGTTGAATAGTCCTTGGGGCGCATTTTGCACCTCTGCCAAAGTGCGATAAGTAGAAACCACTGCACCTTCAACCTGCGGAGTCGGGGCAACGGGTGATGCTCCTGGATCTGGCGATGATCCTGAAGCCGGAGTGGGTTGACTGCTAGCAACCGCAGCAGGACTAATGGACGCAACGGGTTGAGGAGCTAGTCCTGGGATTTTGTCTTTTAAGAAGTAAACACCTGCGCCTAAGAGTCCAAGCGTGATCACCCCCGCCCCGATCGCCGCTACAGGCAAACCCGTCTTGCGTAAAGGAGTGCCACAGATCTCGCACTTAGCCGCAGTAGAGGGATTGCGATCGTGTTCGCATTTCGGGCATTTGATGTAATTAAAGTTGGCAGTCATGGGTGTCTCTACAGGTTAAATAGCTGAGTGGTGCTGCACGGAATGAATGGGCAAGTAGTAGGAGTAGTCAAACAGAATCAACTTGCCTAGCCCTTGTAACCCAGTTCCTCACGTACATTAGTTTCGATCGTGGTGATTTGCTCGTTTGTCAACTTCAGTTCTTCTTGGAGTTCCATCAACTGCGCCTGCTCTTCCAAATCAATGTCGCCATCATTGCCAATGAATGCTTGAAACATCAAGGTGTATTCCTCGATCGCCTCAGTTGCCGTTGCTTGGGGAGCGCACTCTGCCATAATCTGGTTTGCCAGCGCTTGAGGAATCGCGTGTTTTTGTCGCAGCCGTTCTAAAAGCTGTAGCTCAGTTTGCGAGGGATTACCCCGGCGGTAACAGGTCTGCGTCAGCTTGCGAAACTTCTCGACGTTCTCTTGATTTGGCACCACTGTGCCATTGTCGTTGAGCGGTGGGGTCGCTAAGGCAACAGGAACTTTTGCTGGCGCGATGGGAGCAGGTGAAGCCGAGATTGGAGTCGCGATAAACAGATTGTGAGTTTTGATATAGTCCTCGATCGCGGTTTCCACCTTGCCGTACTCTGGGTTGTCCTTGCCGTGTGGCAGGTCAGCTTCAAACTGAGTTAAGTAAGTAATTAGTCGCTGATGGAACGCTTGCTTATCGGGCTTGGTCACGGCGCTCTTGCCGATACTGCTGAGTGCGTCTCCCAAAATATTCCGGGAAGCGCTGTTTGCATCGCTCAGTAGATACTCCTCGGCTTCACGCAAGTCAGCACCGAGCGTCTGCATTTTTTCACGCCCGGTTTGCTTATCCTGATAGCGCATCCGCACTTCAGAGTAGCCTGTTGCCTGGTTCTCGATTGTGGTGATTAACTCCAGCGCTACGCCTAATACGACGTTCTGTTTCACCTGTGACTCTTCTTGAGGCGCGGGTAAAAAGTCCTTGAATTGGCGGTTGTCCTGATGCGTGTGGAGCGGGTTTTGATCAGCTTGAGCCACGGAACGATAGATCGCCCGCATCTTATCCATGCCTTCAATCAACCGCAACGGGAAAGCTCCGACTTCATGAATGAAGTAGATCCGGTGGGGGTCGTTGAGTGGCTTAATGTTCTTGTCATCTAGAGCGCTCACTTTCCGCAGGATTGGTAAAATTGCCTCCACTGCTGGGTCGGTGGGCTTGCTGCCGCCTTGAATCCCCACTAATTTCTGCCGTTTTTCCGCCAGGTCATCCCAGCCCAAACCCATTTGTTCTTTGCTGAACCGGAGGAACGGCTCACTCTTTTGAAACGTGGTTTTAATCTGCGCTTCTTGTTGATCCAAGGTCGGGTAGCGTTCGAGAAACTTCCGGGCGGTCGAGATTTGCACCTGAGTACTGGCTTTGAAGTCGTCTTGGGTGCGTCCCAAGAGCCGTTCTTGTAAATCTTTCACTCTGAGTGCATCAAACTTGCCCAGGTCAAACAAGCGACTACTGACGGCACCTAAAACATCCTGTGAGATGGTTTGACAAACCACATCCTCTCGATCTCCTAAGGTTTGGCTGTAAACCTGATCAATGTCTTTGGTGTCATAGAGCAAGATGCCATTGACCGTCAGGGTGCCAGTTTCCTGAACGTAAACGTGTTCCCGTTCCGTAAGCGTGGTTTGCAATGTTTCTAAAACGCGATCGAACTTGGTGAGATCCGCCAGTAGCGCATCAACTTCCTGCTTTAACTCATCGAGCAACAAGACTCCCAGCGATCGAGATTTCACTTCAACCTTGGAAACATAGGTTAATTCCAAGGCTTGCAGCACGTTTTTGAACTCCTCGTCGATCACGCCGCGTCGATTAATCATCAACATTTGCTTGGCATGGTCATCAATCTGCTTGAGTAAAGCTTGGAGCGAATTCGCCGCCGACTTTTCCCTGGGCAGCCAATCTTTTTGGCGAGCCTGGTCAAACTGGTTGCGGTAGTCGGTAAAGACTTCTTGCAGCACTTCTAGGAATTGGCGGGTGAATTTGGGTCCGCGAAAGCGATCTTCTAACAGCTTATAAACCGTTTGGCGTAATTCCTGCCGCTTGGTTGGAATCAAGTTTTGCAGGTTATCCCACATCTTCTGAAAGTAATCGCTCCAATGCTTCGGGTCAGGATGGCTGTCGTTGAAGCGCGGCGCATATTTTTCTTGCTCCACCGACACAAACCGCTGCAAATTCTCAAACGGAATATTCAAATCGTTGCGCTTTTTGCGAATCCCAGAAACCCAATCTGCCACCTCTTTGCTGTAGGGCTTGAGGTTGTCGCCCAGGCTAATGCTGTCGAGCAGTTGGTGATCGCTTTCTGATTCTGCCAAGCTTAAGCTGGGCAGAATTTCAGTCTTGATCACGTCCCGCATAGCAGCCGGAGACGGCGTGGGGTTTTGCCACCAGGAGACTACATGACCCGCCAGTCGCGCCGCACAAGCATTGAGGACGCGATCGACCGGAAACTGAACGCTGGATAGCCCAAAGGTGAGGTAGTTCTGGGGAAAGCCGAGCGGATCAGGAGCAGACCAGTGCTTGCGAATATTGTCTCGTACCAGTTTCTTGTATTGACTGAATCCAGAACTAAAGTCCAAGAATACATTTTGAGCCACCATCTCCAGAATGGCTCCTACCGTGGGCAGTGTCACCTTATCGTTGCTGTTGCCGACTAGGTAGCAGAAGTTGAAGGGCACGTCTTGACCGCTGTTGCTGCTAATGCGGTCGGAGCCATTGATGCTGTACTGTGCCTCAAACCGAGTGTCATTGCGGGAGTAGTGATTCAGTTCCATCAAGGCAGAATAGGCATTGGCAATCACGCGATCGCCCAACCCTGAGAATGCACCGGGCAACACCAGGTAGGCGGAAGACTGCGGAATTTCAGAAGCGGGAATCCAGTCGCGTAAGTTGTAGGCAAGATCCAGGAACATCCCAGAGCCAGTGCCACCAGAGAACGAGCAAACTACAAAAATGTTGATGCCTTTGTCCAGTTCCACCTGCCAGCGGTCCAGCATGAATTTCTCATGCCCGACAATCTTTTGTTTGGCGTATTGAAAGGCGGCTTTAATCTGGGGATAGTTAGCGGTAAAAGCGAATTTGCCCAACGCCCGCACCTGCCCTGCTCCTGCCAAAATTGAGTCCGTCCCCTTTAACTGGGGCGGAAACCATTCTGCTAGATAGTTATAGGAAGACAGATTATTGAGAATGGGTTTAGCGTTCTCAACTTTCGCCCACACCTGCTCCACTGGACTCAAGGCAATGTCTTGCTTGAGGACTACCTGCGGCTCGGTTGCCTTCGCATTTTGCTCAGTATCGATATGTAAAAACGACACGATCGGTAAATTATCGAGAGTGCCATAGGTTTCGATGATCATCCGCCGAATTTTGAGCAAGACTTCTTTTCCAGTGCCCCCTAATCCAACAATGATGGTGGGAGTCATGCCGTGGTAATCAGCCATAGGTTTAAAGTAGGTGGATAGAAAGGATGGGTTCCGAACGGTTAACTTGTAAAATACTTATTGAGTAAATCCTGGGTGCTTTCACCCGTTTGCCGCAGCAAATTTTCCAGTAGCCTCATTGCCATTCGAGAGGGTTTAACATGTCGGTTTTCCCAACGATTGACGGTTGGGAAAGTCACTCCTAGCTTGGCTGCAAACTCTTCTTGAGTTAAACCTAGCCGCAGTCGGAGTTCCCGAACTAACTCTGCTATGTCTCGTGGTTCGATCACTGTTTTTCAAAGCGCTGAATTTAACAAGTGCAATAAATTACTTTATAAAGCACTATATTAAATTTGAGATAGAAACGTCATCAGTATAACCATCAAGATGATTAAGAGAACCCTATCTCTAATTCATCTAGTTTTGAACCCTGAAAAAGACCGCACATTGACAGAATTACGGCTTGCCACCACGATCTTGATCTTTTTCCTTCAAGGCAGTTCCTGAGCCTAAACCGTCACCCGAAATTAATTATGGTAATTTCTACTAAAATTGAGTACAATGATTGATTATCAATCCCTTCAGTGTACTGGAGTTGCCAATGCCTCACGCCCAATTACCCATTCCGACCCACTTTGATCCGCAGACTGTGAAAGATTTTTGGCGCGTGCCCTATGGCGATCGCGCTGCTCAAGCGCAATTGTGGGCACAGCAGTACAATCTTCAGCCTGCGGCAGAGGACACCACGCGGATTTGTTTGCTGGCGATCGATGTGCAAACCACCTTTTGTATTCCCGGTTTTGAGCTATTTGTCGGTGGATCGGGCATGGGCGCAGTGGATGACAGCAGACGACTATGTGAGTTTATCCATCGTTGGCGTGATTACTCAAATCACGCCAACGATGGATACTTATACGGCAATGCAAATTTTCCATCCGATTTTTTGGGTGAATGCCGCAGGGGAACATCTAGTTCCGGCAGCGACGATGATCACCTTTGAGGATGTGCAGCAGGGCGTGTGGCGAGTCGATCCAGCGATCGCTATTC
>JBBSCL010000194.1:0-6285 GCA_038250345.1 Leptolyngbyales cyanobacterium | reverse complement strand
GTAGCATAGAACCACATTGTTTTCATGAGAATGACTATGAAAGGATCAACTCAGATTTCGGTACTGATTGGGCTGGCGATCGCGGCGCAAGCTGCCATCATCGGCGCAGTGGTGTATGCCAAATCCACGAGTCGCACAGCAACGGCTAGTCAAACGACAACCCAGACCGGGTTTGTGAAAGCAGCGATGCCCGATGGCGCGATCTCTAACGAAGTATTGATTGTCGGTCCTGAATGCGATCGTCCCGAAGGAATTCGGGCGCGAACATTAGCTAGCAGTTTGGCAAAGCTCAACATTCCCTACCGACGAACCGAGTCTATTTCAATGAACTCTGATTCCACAGAAAACATTTTTGAAGCCATGGAGCAAATGGATCATTTGATGAAGGGAGATTCTCCGGTTGTATTTATCAACGCTAAAGGCAAAGCGAACCCAACCATCAATGAAGTAATTGCAGAATATCGTCTGGTAGTCGCTCAGTAAGAGGTTAGTCTGACCGACTAATCTAGGCTAGAAAACCAAAATCTGGCGCAAACCTTCAACCTTTTGGAATCTTGGCTGTTCCTCTAAATAGTGAAATGGTATGCTTTAAGCCATCAACGCTAGGGGTGCCTGAGTTTTCAGGCTGAGAATACACCCTGAGAACCTGAGACCGGATTATACCGGCGGAGGGAAGCTGTTATTTTAGAGGAACCCAACCATGCGGACAGAATGGATCGCTAAACGATGCGGACAGAGCAACGTGTCTCAAATGCACTATGCGCGTCAGGGCGTGATTACAGAAGAGATGAACTATGTTGCCCAGCGGGAAAACTTGCCTGCTGAACTGATTCGGGCGGAAGTGGCGCGGGGACGGATGATTATTCCCGCTAACATCAATCATCCCAATTTGGAACCGATGGCGATCGGGATTGCGTCTAAATGCAAGGTGAATGCCAACTTGGGCGCGTCTCCCAACTCTTCTAACATGGATGAAGAAGTGGCAAAACTGCATCTTGCCATCAAATATGGTGCCGATACGGTAATGGATTTGTCCACGGGCGGCGGCAACCTGGATGAGATTCGCACCACGATTATCAATGCTTCCTCGGTGCCGATCGGTACGGTGCCCATTTATCAAGCATTGGAAAGCGTTCACGGCAACATTGAAACCCTAACTGCGGATGATTTTCTGCACATCATCGAAAAGCATGCACAGCAAGGCGTGGATTATCAAACGATTCATGCGGGCATTTTGATTGAGCATTTGCCTCTGGTGCGCGATCGCATTACAGGAATTGTCTCTCGCGGTGGCGGCATTTTGGCACGCTGGATGCTGCATCACCACAAGCAAAACCCGCTGTATACCTGCTTTAATGACATTATCGAAATTTTTAAAAAGTACGATGTGTCGTTTAGCTTAGGTGATTCTCTGCGTCCCGGCTGTCAGCATGATGCTTCGGATGAAGCGCAGTTGGCGGAACTAAAAACCTTGGGACAACTGACTCGCAAAGCCTGGGAACACGATATCCAGGTGATGGTGGAAGGTCCGGGACATGTGCCAATGGATCAAATTGAGTTCAATGTGCGGAAGCAGATGGAAGAGTGTTCGGAAGCACCGTTTTATGTGCTGGGTCCGTTGGTGACGGACATCGCGCCCGGTTATGACCACATTACCAGCGCGATCGGGGCGGCGATGGCGGGTTGGTATGGGACGGCGATGCTGTGCTATGTCACACCCAAGGAGCATTTGGGCTTGCCGAATGCCGAGGACGTTCGCAATGGGCTGATTGCTTACAAAATTGCGGCTCATGCGGCGGATATTGCCCGTCACCGTCCGGGGGCGCGCGATCGCGATGATGAACTGTCTGCGGCTCGGTACAACTTCGACTGGAACCGCCAGTTTGAGCTATCCCTTGACCCAGAGCGGGCGAAGGAATACCACGATGAAACGTTGCCAGCCGATATTTATAAAACGGCTGAGTTTTGCTCCATGTGTGGTCCAAAGTTCTGCCCAATGCAGACCAAAGTAGATGCGGATGCATTGACGGAGTTGGAGAAGTTCTTGGCGAAGGAACCTGTAGCCCAGGCTTAGCTGGTTTAATTGAAATGGCGCTAAGGGCGATCGCTTCCATCAAAAAGAGATCGCCCTTGGTTTGAAATTACAGCGCCCAACCTCGACTATCTTGCAATCGGGCGTAGGCACTTTAAAGCTAACGACTTTAAAGCCAGTAACCTTTATGGGGGAAGTCGAGTATGTTAGTACAATGCAATTTGGGATTATCTTTCATCGGCTAGACTGCCGGATCAATAATCTGCCAAAATTAGCCAATAGTGCGCTGTTTGCTGTTTACGGTTCTTGCTATCGTTCAATCCTCAACTTTACCCGTGCGGGTGAGTGTGTTGGATAGGGTTTCTAGTGCAAACTCTATAGCGAGGGTAACTTAGAACCAAAGGACAGCAACGTTATGATGTTAGCTGACGAAATGACACTCGCTGAAGAATTTCTAGAGACATGGCGATCGCGATTGAAGGCAGAGTTGCCAGAACAAAACTCTACCAATCGGGACAGTATTGCCTATTGGCTGATTGGAGAAAACCCCGCTCGCTTAAATGACTTCACTCCAACCCAACGGCAAATTGCAGAACAGGCAATGGACTATCGCTATCGCATTTTACGGCAGCGATATCTTGAAGTTTCACCGGTCAGAGCGTACAAAGGACTGATTCAACGCCTCAGCAACCTATTCCTGATTCGCAACAAAATTCGCACTTGGATTGCCCTCTCCCGCGATCGCCAGCGTAGTGTGGTAGACGTGCTAGAAGAAGTCATCCAAGAACTGCTGCAAGGCGATCGCTATATGCAGCAGCAAGCCACTTGGATTGCTCAATGCACCCGCGACTCACGCCTGAGAAATGCCTTGCTGCTAGCCAGCGTCGAAGAATATTGTCTGCGCCCGATTCGCAACCAACCGCTGCTTTGCTACCGCTTTGTCAACTATCTGCGACGCACCCAAAAAGGCGGCATGACTCAAGTTCCAGCCAATGATTTTATTCGGCTAGTGTCTCATGAGATTGCGCCCGATGAAGCAGAAGGCTCGGTGAGTCTGCTCGATTCTCGTGCCGTTGCCGAATATCAAGAAAACCAAGCCCTGCAAGAGCAACAAGAAACCCGCAATGCGGTTCAATGCCGATTTGAGGCATATTTGCTAGAAAAGCAGGTAGACTCCAACGCGATCGCGTGGCTCAGGCTATATTTGCAGGGGCAATCTCAAGAAGCGATCGCCAAAGCCTTGAACTTAAATATCAAACAAATCTACCGCCTACGAGAAAAAATTAGCTATCACGCGACCAAAGTGTTTGCTGTAAAAACCCAGTCTGATTTGGTGTCTTCTTGGTTGGGTAACACAGAGCTTCCCTAAACCTATTTGCCGCTAGCCCAATAAAAACCGAGGCGGAGTCAACCAAAATAGAGTACTGCGACCGATAGGAGATCCGGTTTCAGGGAGGGAAAGACCAATAACTCCCGCTTTTTTTAGTTCAACCGCGCCTTTCACTTCACCCCATGCTAATAGCTCTGCCCAAGTGCTAAGGCTCGGCTCATGACCGACCAGCGCCAAGCGTTGTTGATTGCCTGGTGTCCAATCTGCTAGCCAATCTAGCCACGGGGTAATGGTTCCGGAAGCCAAATAACTTGCTTCTTGCAGTTGGGTGCTTAAGCCAATTTCTACTAAAATATCTGCGGTTTGCCTAGCGCGTGTTAGGGGGCTAGTGAGAATTAAATCGAACTGTAAACCCAAATCCATCAGCCGTTTGGCAACTAAGCAGGTCTTCTTTTTGCCGTCTTCCGTGAGCGGACGTTCATCATCGTTGGTATAGGTGCCAGATTCGCCTGCCAACCCATGCCGAATTAAATAGAGTTCAATCATTGTGTTTACTAATAATCCCTAACTCATTCCATTTCGATAGTGTTGATCGGGATTAATCAGCCGCAACAGTTTTTGCTTGACTTGCGTATCGAATACATTCCACTTCATTTTTGCGTAGTCGGCACTTTCGGCAAAGCCAGAAAGGAAGCCTAGAGGAATTTCAAAGCCGCCTGCCTGCGATCGCCCACCGCCAAAAAAGCGCCCTTGAGAATCATAACCAAAGGCTTCTTTCAAAAACTCATCGGGATCAAGGGTGATTTTAGTGGTGCGAAGCGAGCCGATGACCAGTTCAAGATCTTCGTCTTCATCGTGGACAATGCCGAAGACAACGGCTGTATGTACGTTTTCTTCGGTGACTAAAAAATCTGCGGCTTGAGGAATAGCATCGCGATCGTCGTAGCGCAAATAGCCGACCCCAGCAATAGAAAAGTTATTTTGAACGATGCGATTTTTCAGCGATCGCTCAATCACATCCATCACTTGCTTGGAGCGGGAAGACTGCAACACCGCATTCAGCAATTGAGCGTCATAAAACCGACTCAAATATGCCGCCGCCAAAAAGTCTTCTTCCTGAGCTTGCCGGAGGGCGTTGGTATCTGATCGCAACCCATGCATCAACGCCGTCGCACACTTCACATGTTCGCTAGAGTTGTTATCTAGCTTCAGCAGCCCCGCTTGCAAATATTGCGTCACAATCGTGGAAGTGGCGCGGGTGTAAGGGCGGATATCAATAAACTCTGCCTTGATTTCACCCTGAGAACTGTGATGATCAATCACAACCACAATAGGGATACCTGCATCTGCTAAAGACGGGGTCAATTGGCTGGTGGTGCCTTGGTTGTCAATGAAGACACATCCTTGATATGCTGCCAAATTACGATTTTTAACGGTGGGCAATGCCCAACGCTGCACGGGCAGGCTGGTTAATTTAACGAGGGCAATGTTTTCTTGATGGCTCAACGTTCCGGCGTAAACCATATCGCACTGAATGTCATATTTCTGAGCGATCAGTTTGTAAGTCCAGGCAGAAGACAGGGCATCGGGATCGGGAAAATCCTGTAGCACAATTAGCTGGCGCTCTCCCTGATGGCGCTCCAGCGATTTTTGCAGCGCTTCTACTTTCTGAAGCTGCTCCCGCGATCGCCCAGTATCGTAGGAAGACGATTGTGGTCGATAAGTGGGAGAATCTTGCAGCGATTTTAGCAGCGGCTCAACTTGATCGGAATCAGCAGCAGCCTGCTGAGCCGTTGATTGGGCATCTTCTGTTGGTGTAAGTACACTATTGGATGTAGTATTGCGGGTTGCCACAGATTTGTGTTGCTTCCTATAAAAGATAGTTAGATCGGCAGTAAGACAAAGCGATTAGACGATTATTGCAGTAACTAATAAGCCAGAAATATAAGGTTTAGTTTGATACTTCGATCTTCGCAAAAAAACGTGAAAACAGCACGGATCTTTAGGGCAATCTTTTAGGGCAACTGAAGTAATTTCAACTTTTAGGCAAACCAGTGAAAGAGGGACAGAGTTGCGATCGCCAAACAGGCATACTTCAAGCCAACGCGCCAAATCACAACCCGATCACATACTTACGCCACTCCTGGTTTAAGCCATTTTTGACATGCTTCGTCACTTCAAAATAAAGCCCACTATAAGGTTTCTGAGGCAGGATATGGAGCGGCATACCTGCTTCTTTTGGGGTACGGCTGCCTTTTTTGACATTGCAGCGCACACAAGCCGTTACGATATTTTCCCAAGTATCCTTACCACCCCGCGATCGCGGGATCACATGATCCAACGTCAAGTTATCCCCGGTATAGCTGCAATACTGACAGGAATAGCTGTCGCGATGCAGCAGATTCTTGCGTGTCAGCGGAATCTCTTTGTAAGGCACGCGCACATAATGACGCAGCCGGATCACTGTGGGCAGTGGAAAGCCGGAGTAAATGTACTTACCATTATGTTCAACTTGCTCCGCTTTGCCTTTGAGCAATAGCACGACCGCCCTGCGCCAAGTAGTAATGTTCAGCGGCTCGTAAGAAGCGTTAAGCACCAGAACCTTACTCATCAGGACTCAGTTGCTAGGAAGGTTGTTAGGAATTTTAACACAGCTAGGGCTGAAGGGTTAAAAATTGGGCATTGCTGCATCTAGGGATGAAATTTGTAGGGACAATCCATTGTGGTTGCCCTCTATTTCCGTCAGGGTAAGTACGAGATTTACCCCTACAGTAAAAATCATACTTGCATTCAGCAACGTCAAAAATTGCCGAGAAGCTGAACCTGCTGGATTGACCTATTTTTAAAGGGCATCTATTCTGCTTCCAATGGATTAATTCAGTGGATTGAATATTGAATGCAGCCTATTGAATGTGGTGTGAAT
>JBBSCL010000193.1:0-6290 GCA_038250345.1 Leptolyngbyales cyanobacterium | reverse complement strand
AGCCAGCAACGACTGCCATTTAAAGATAAATCTCAACTTCACAAAACCTTACCTACCCTAGTAGAAGCTCAATTGCAACGATTCAACCTCTTCTCTTAAGAAGAAACTAGGAATTGTGAGTGCGAGAATTTTTAATAGCGGGTTGCTATCTCTGGACTTACGCAAATCAATCAAAATTTGCCCCCCAACCCCTAATTCTGGGGGATCTAGAGATCAAAGTCCCCCAGAATTGGGGGATTTGGGGGCGAGTGAGTAAGTCCTATATCTGATACTTTTTGCTTCAGTCTGGGCAAAGTGATTGTATCTGGCATTTCTGCTGGATAATGGCAATACACGAAACACAGTAGGTGATATGACGCAAGCAACGGATGGAGCGGCTGGAGAACAGCGGAAAAGCAAATATGCCCGCACACCGACTGAATATGCGGTGCATCTTTTGATTGATGGGGGGCATCGTGAAGAAGTCCGCTTTCAGACTATTCAAGAGTTTCAAAAATGGTATAGCGGTGAATTGGTGCCGAAAGCGGCTTCCAGTGATTTCATCACGGTGCCAATCAAAAACATTCAGGGTGAATATATGGTGTTGCGCCCCTCGAAGGTACTGGCGATTCGGGTAGAGCCTGTGTTTAGTTCCAGTGTGGAACGATTTTAGGGAATTGCTCATGCGAGTTTGCGCGATCGCAACCTTTACATTCAGTATCCTAGGGCTGTTAGGAATAGAGCATAGCTGCTTAGATGCCGCTACTCCTGTTGCTCAGTCTTCTGCTATAAAACCCGCTACCCAACCCCAGCCACTGATCCCGGTTTTGCTTCCTCCAGTGGGGTTAGATCTGCAATTGTTTGGTGCGGCTCGGAAACCGGGCGATCGCAAAACCCTTGTGGCAGCGATTGACCACAGTTTGCGATATTTAGGAAGCCAAAAGGCGATCGCAGACTATGGCAAGCTGTCTACAACCGTCACGCTCGACCGAGTGCGACGTAGTTTGCAGCGATTTCGATCGCTGTTGATCACTAGCCGATCCGCAACAGAACTACAAACGGCAATTCAACGTGAGTTTGCCTTCTATCAAGCAACGGGCAAAGATGGCAAAGGCACCGTCGGCTTTACAGGCTATTTTGAACCTGTTCATACGGCGAGTCGTACCGCCACAAATGAGTTTCGCTACCCGATTTTTCGACTGCCCTCCACTTTTTCTGGCTGGTCGAAGCCCCATCCCACCCGCGCCACGTTGGAAGGAGATGATGGGTTGCAGTTTGCCAAAGGGTCGCTAAAAGGGTCAGAAATCGCATGGCTGCGCGATCGCTTCCAAGCCTTTCTCATCCAAGTGCAGGGTTCTGCTCGGCTCAATCTAACGGACGGCAGCACGATGACGGTTGGCTATGCCGGCAGTACGGATTACCCGTATACAGGCGTTGGGCGAGAACTGGTCAAAGCAGGCAAATTCAAACTAGAAGAATTGACTTTACCTGCGCTGACTCAATACTTTCGAGACAACCGGGCTGAAATGAACATCTACCTGCCGCGCAATCAGCGGTTTATCTTTTTTAAGGAAACTCAAGGATCACCCGCGATGGGCAGCATTGGCGTACCTGTGCTATCAGAGAGATCGATCGCCACTGATAAAACATTGTTTCCCCCCGGCGCTCTGGCGATGATTCAGACTCAGATTCCGCAGCCAACGATGGGCGGCAAGTTAGCTCAGCAGCAGGTGACCCGCTATGTGCTAGATCAGGATACAGGCAGCGCGATTAAGGGTGCAGGACGGGTGGATGTGTTTATGGGAACGGGAGTTGTGGCAGGCGATCGCGCCGGATTGATTAACTCCAACGGTCAGCTTTACTACCTCCTGCTCAAAAAATAGAATTTTGGGCGGTGCTGAATGCAATCAAAGCTAAGGGCAACCACAAGGGATTGCCCCTACAAAAAAGCCTTATGCTTCGATCACCACGCGTAAATTGCCGCGTTTTTTAGAAACCCGGCAGGCAGTCGTGCCATTGGAGCGCTCAAATTCTAGATCCAACAAAGTCGGACCCACCCGCAGATTATGCAGCGAAAGCTGATTAATCGAAGGCGGCAAAGCTGGATCAATAATTCGCAGGGTATTATTGGGCGCATCAGGCACTAAATTGACCATCATTTGCAGCAGTTGAAAGACGCTACCCGTTGCCCAGGCTTGGGGCGAACAGGCAACCGGATACTGCACGGGTTCACTGCCATCCGTGCGTTCAAAGCCACAAAATAGTTCGGGCGGACGCTGGTAGGGTTGGCGGTGGGTCATATCCAGAATTCCTTGAGCCAACTCCAGCGCTTGATCGATTAAGCCTAAGGAGCGCAGCCCGATCGCAGTCAGCGCATTGTCATGTGGCCACACCGAACCAATGTGGTATCCCATGGGATTGTATGCCGGGGAAAGGCTGCTCAGAGTGCGAATGCCCCAGCCGTTGAACATATCCGGGGCGCGGAGCCGTTCGGCAACACTGTAGGCTTTTTCGGGGGTGAAGATGCCTAAATTGAGGCAATGTCCGGGGTTAGAGGAGATGCTGTCTACAGGGTTGCCGTCGCCATCTAAAGCGATCGCGCAGTAATCTTGATCCTCCATCCAAAAGTCGCGGTTAAAGCGAAATTTCAGATCGCGGGCTTCTTCTTCCCATTGGTCTGCCAAATCAATCCGCTTTTTCATCCGGGCAATTTGGGCAAGCCGAATCTTGGCAGCGTAAACATAGCCTTGCACCTCGCAAAGGGCGATCGCGCCTTGAGCCAGTTGCCCGTGCCGATTGACAATGCAGTCGTCAGAATCTTTCCAACCTTGATTATCTAACCCGCGACTCGATTTGCGATCGTAGATGAGATAGCCAGTCTGCTTGCGACCCCGATCAATCCAATCCATTGCTGCCAGTGCATTACCCCACAACTGGTCTAGCGTTTCATGGTCTGCCGTCCAAGCAAAATATTCAGAATAGAGCATCAGCCATAGCGGCGTAGCATCCACGGTGCCATAGTAAGGCGTGTGAGGGATTTCTTGGCAACGCGCCATCTCACCAAAGCGAATCTCGTGCAAAATTTTGCCCGGTTGCTCATCTCGCCATTCGTCCTCTTGCTTGCCTTGATAATGAGCCAGAATTTTCAAGGTTTCACGAGCAATTTGCGGATCTAGCATCAAAATTTGAGAGGCAGCAATGATGGAGTCGCGCCCAAACAGGGTCGAGAACCAGGGAACCCCAGCCGACAGTGCTTTGCCCTTATTAAAAGACTGGCGCAGCAGATAAATATCTTGTTCGGATTGCTCAATGATTTGATTGAAAGTATTTTTGTCGGAACGAATGGAGGTAACCTGCTGGTGCCAAGTTTGCTCTTCCATCAATTCCGCTGCTTTTGCCTGCATTAATGTGACTGGAGCGCAGACTGTAGAAGCAGAGCGCCCGTTTAACAGCGTTTGCAGGCAATAGCCTAAGCGTTGAGTTTCGTGAGACTGAAGCTCTAATTGCCAGATAGCAGTGTCGCCCTTGAGTTGATCGGGTTGGCGATCGACAAAGGAAATGCGCGATTCTATTAGGGCACCATCAAGCCCTTGATAGGCGAGGATCAATTCACAGGAATGCAAATCAGACCCATGGGGGGGGAGAGAGGTAGGAAACGAAGGGGTGCTTTCTACAGTTGCGCCTGTGTCGGTGTCTGGTTGGCTTTCAGCTTCCAATTCGTCATCGGGATGCTTTTCTAGCGATGGGGGCAGGAGCCGCAGCCGATGTCCTTTATGTTCTCGGTTGAAGCCACGAATTTCAAATAGGTCTACAAAATCTGCATCGAAGCTGAGACTTAGCTCAAAGCTAACGGGGTTGGTGCTGTAGTTGGAAACTTCAATTTCTTCAAAAAGTCCACCGTTGATCACAAGCTCTCGCTTAATCCCAATGGATTCGGCTTTGATGCGATCGCCCAACGTAGGATTCGTACACAGCACGGACAGCACAAAGCCCTTGTCAGCAGTACTGCTCAGTAGAGTAGGCGATCGCCCCTCAATTTGCAGTTCTAAACGGCTGAGAAAGCGAGTGTCGGCGCAATATAAACCCATACTGCTGCTGCGATCGTCGCCCGTGCAGCCGCCAATATTACCCAAAATATCGGTCAACAAAAAGAGATCATCATCTTTGAGAGTCAAATGAGCTTGGGGGCGTTCGCTCAAAACACACGCCCACTCCGGCTGGGGAAGTTGATCGGCTTGAACAAACTGTCGTCCGCCGATTTCAATGGTTTCCAAAGTCATACCATCCATAGGTTGGAAAAAACTATCAATAAAGGGTGAAGCATTGCACGGTTCAGGAAAGACAAGAAAGCACGCAAGCTTAGCGTAGCAAACCTGCCGGATTACTCACGCCGTTTTTTGAATTTTGAGTTCGGGTTTTTCCGTCTTTCTCACCGCGCACTTCACACCGCTTGCCTAATTAAGCGGCTCGAAATCGGGAATGCTGTCTCAAAGTGTCAGTCTGAAAGTTCTGAATCCACTTCAGCAATTGATCTGAACATTCGTGACAATCTTGCGGGTAAATTTATGCCGAATGCAGTTCACTCCAACGGTGCTGCAAATCTGAAATCGTAAAAATAGATTGAAAGGGAATCTCCGCTTGCTGGTAGCATTCCGCGCCGCCCTGTAGCCGATCCACCAAAGCCAGCACACCATTCACCCGGTAACCCGCAGATCGAAGGCGATCGACTGCTTTCAAGGCAGACTGCCCAGTTGTTACCACATCTTCTAAAACGGTGATTGAGCTTTTTTCGGGCAAAGTAGGACCCTCGATATACGCCATCGTGCCGTGACCTTTCGCTTCTTTTCTCACGATCAGAGCAGCCAGCGATCGCCCTTCATAGGCGGCTACTACACTGGTTGCAGTCACCAACGGGTCGGCTCCTAACGTCAGCCCTGCAACCGCAATTGATTCAGACGGCACCATCGCCAGCAACAACCTGCCAACCGCCACGCCGCCTTGCGGATGAAGCGTCACTTGTTTGCCATTAATGTAATAAGAACTGGGTTGCCCTGAAGACAAAACAAAATCGCCTGCTTGATAAGCAACTTGACAAAATAGATCTAAGAGTTGGGGGCGAAGCGCTGGTAATTCGAGGGTTGAAAATGCAAGGGATGGTGGCATAAATACTTGACAATAATGCAAGATGAATTGATATGGAGCGGAGGCAACCAACTGAAATGGTGAGAAAGCTGCCGCCAGAAAAACAGTCTCTTGTGGTGATCATCTGATGGAAAAACAATTGAGGACTGCCATAAAAGTGCAGCCAAAAAATTGTTCCAATTTGATGTCATTAATTTAGAAACTCATGAGTACAATTGGAACACTAACAACTAAATATTAATCGGTTTGGTTAAAAAAGCAGGTAAAAGCTAGCGCTGTTTTGCAAAAAAGCCAATCCTAATCTTGTTCATAACAGTGGGCAACCATCAAAAAACTTGAGGAGTTATCGCATGAATTTTGAGAGTCTTTCTATGTCTATTGGCTGTCGATGTGCGATCGCCGGATTGGCAGCAGCTACCGTTGGAATCGGGTTTTCTACGGCAGCGATCGCCCAAGATTTTCCTTTAGTTTCTGGCGTACCCTTTGGGCAGATTCCCTACGAATTTGACAACGCTTTCTTTAGCAACGAGCGCAATTTTTATGGCGATGTTAGCATCCGGGGACAGCTCAAATTTCTTTTTGGTCCTTTTGTGGAAAACTCGATCGCTGGCGATGGTAAAGCAATTAACAAATTGTATCGAGAAGTTCTATATAGACAAATGAATGCCGGTCCAATCATTCGCACATTGGATTTACCCACTCCTTTCCAATATTCCGTGCGCGACCTACCTTCATCAGTCGTAGTCCTGCCTAATGACGCAGTGCCGCCCCCAGTAACTATATTCCCTCAAGCGCCTCAACCCCTGCCCCAACCCATTCCTCAAAAGCCGGTTCCAGGACTTTGGTAAAAATGCAAATTTTAGGCGCACATCAACAGATCTGAAATCTGGGAGTTCTGAATCTGGGGATGAAAATTGTCAGGGCAATCTCTTTAGGTTGCCCTTAATTTTTAGTAGGTAGGTACAAAACATTACTCCTACAGTTGCCAATCAGGCTTACATTGAGCAATGCGCGCCAAGAAAGAAAATCTGCGGTGTCAATATTAATTCAATCCAGGGTGCAGGAGTTGAACCCGCCTGGGGCGAATTATGAGTTCGCTGCCTAAACCGCTCGGCCAACCCTGGGTTTAGCATCTATTGTATATTGATTTTCAATTTTGTTTGCTTTCT
>JBBSCL010000192.1:0-6319 GCA_038250345.1 Leptolyngbyales cyanobacterium | reverse complement strand
TGCGAACAAGCTGCATCGCGGCGTTGTCTACATACATGTGAGACAGTTCCACATCGGGGTAATCGGCAGACAAAGCGGTGATGCGATCGCGCCAGAGTTGCGACACTTCCAGCACATTTGCCTTATCCACAGAACATAACTTCTTGTTGCGCTTCTGGGCGGTCTCAAATGCCACGCGCCCAATCCGGTCAATCTCCGACTCAGCGTATGCCATCGTGTTTACGCCGCGCTGTTCTCCCGACTCCGTGGCAAACACGCCCCTGGGTTGCCCAAAGTAAATGCCGCCCGTCAGTTCTCGCACCACCATAATATCTACGCCTTCCACCACTTCGCGCTTAAGGCTGGAGGCATCAATTAACTGGGGTAAAATTTTAGCGGGGCGCAGGTTGGCGAACAAGCCTAGTGCCGCCCGAATGCCGAGCAATCCTGTTTCAGGGCGCAGATGTCGCGGCAAGGTGTCATATTTGAAGTCGCCGATCGCCGCCAGCAGCACCGCATCGCTATTCTTACAGGTTTCCACCGTCGCATCTGGCAATGGTTCACCCGTTGCCTCGATCGCCGCCCCACCCAGCAGCGCTTCCTGAAACTCAAAGCTCAGGTTTAGCTGTTGCCCTACTACCTGCATTACCTCTACGGCGATCGCCATAATTTCGGGACCAATGCCGTCACCGGGAAGTAGGGTAATGCGGTAGTGCTGAGTCATAGAGCGCTTGAACGAAAACATTTCACAAGCTATCAATCATAAGCCAAGACGGCATCCCAAACTAGCCGTCCTAACTCTAGATAAAAATTTTCTTGACGAAGATCCATGAAATGGTTGTAATCCGGTAAGCTAAACGTTGACCGATCGGTTCTAACGGGGAACAGCCGTTGGAGGAAACAGGGAAAGCGCAGTGAAAATCTGCCACTGTCCCGCAACTGTAAAAGAAGCGATGAATTTTGAGTTTAATAAATCTAACTTAAAATTTAAGACCTTCTAAGTCAGAACGCCTGCCGCTCGTCACACTACACATCGTCTTATCTGCGAGGTACAGAGTGAAGGCATATCATCGACAATGGGGCAGCCTGGAATGCATGGCTGGCTTGATATTTTGTTTGTTATTGGGCAGGGCAACTTTTGGAGAAAATGGGCGATCGCGAGTCCATCAAAAGCTTGACGAATAATCCAACCCTGTCATTATTCACGAAATTAAACCCGTAGGCGGATCACGGCTTTGTCTGGTCTGCCTACTCAACAGCAATATCCATTATTTCAAATAGAGAATCTTAAGTCTTATGGCTGCAAAAATTCCAGTGACCGTCATTACCGGATTTCTCGGTAGTGGCAAAACGACGCTGATCCGTCAGCAGTTGCAAAACAATCAGGGGCGGCGGATTGCCGTACTGGTCAACGAGTTTGGCGAAATCGGGATTGATGGCGACCTGCTGCGATCGTGCCAGGTGTGCGATGAAGACGGCGAACCCAGCGCGACCAATATTGTGGAACTGACCAACGGGTGCCTTTGTTGCACCGTGCAAGAAGAGTTTTTGCCCACCATGCAAGAACTGCTAAAACGGCGCGATCGCATCGACTGTATTTTGATTGAAACCTCCGGCTTAGCCTTGCCCAAACCGCTGCTCCAAGCCTTTCGCTGGCAAGAAATTCGCACGGGCGCAACCGTGGATGCCGTGATCACCGTCGTAGATTGTGAAGCCGTGGCAACGGGCACCCTTGCCGCCGATTTGAATGCATTAAACGAGCAGCGCCAAGCCGATCCCAATCTGGATCACGAAACGCCCTTAGAAGAACTGTTTGAAGACCAGCTTGCCTGTGCCGATCTAGTGCTGCTGACCAAGAGCGATCGCGTCGATCTGCAAACCCAAACCCAAGTCAGAAAGCGCGTTCAACAAGAATTGCGTCCCGGCGTGAAGATGATTTCCTGTGAGAATGGGCAGATTAGCGCGGATATCTTGCTGGGCTTTAATGCTGCCGTGGAAGATAACCTAGATGCTCGTCCTAGCCATCACGATACGGAAGAAGAGCATGAACACGACGATACGATTACGTCGGTGCCTGTGATTTTTGCCACAGCAGTTGAGCCACAAGCATTGCTGCAAAGCCTAAAGCAGTTGATCGCCGATCAGGAAATCTATCGGATTAAAGGCTTTGTCAATGTTGCCAATAAGCCGATGCGGATGGTGTTGCAGGGTGTGGGCGATCGCATCGAAACTTTTTATGACCGCCCTTGGCAGCCCGATGAACTCCGTGAAACTCGGCTGATCATCATTGGTCAGGCGCTCGATCACGCCCAAATTCTTTCAGCCATTCAACCCTTTGCCATCGCCTCATGACTCATCCCCACACAATATTTGTTTGCACGACCTGTGGCAAAAATCAGCAAGATGATCGCAGTGATGGCGATCGCCTGCTTGCTCAACTGCAAACCCTCCACAAAACCTCGTCATTGCAGCAATCAGTCTCAATTCAGCCCGTGAAGTGTATGGGCGTATGTGAGCAAGATTGCGCGATCGCCCTCGTCTCTCCGGGTAAACGCACCTATCTATTTGGCAACTTGCCTACCGATCCAGCGCGGATCGAGTCCACTGCAACCGCTGTGCTAGATTGCGCCAGCCAGTACCAGGCAAAAGCCGATGGTGCCCTTGCCTATGGCGATCGCCCAGAGCTTTTGAAAACGCGAGTGCTGGCGCGCATTCCGCCGCTAGTCAATTCTCCAGCATTGCAGGAGGAACCCCATGCGGCTCAAAGATAGCGTTTGGCAAGGTAACTTTGGCTATTGGCAAACGGGCTATATTCACACCAATCTGATGATGATTGGCTACCTCGCTTGGAGCGGCTTCCTTAAGTTTGGACGCGGCTTCGTGGTTTGTACCGTAGATGAAGCCGCGATCTCAACTAACACTACTTTGCTAACGCCCACTCCTTTTACGGCTCAGTTTATTCCAGCGGCTCAGCTATCCACAACTTTATCGTTGGCAAGCTTGACGGGAACGCTGCCTTACTCCTATGATCCAACCGCGATTCTTACCTTGCAAGAACAAACAGATAATTACGACCCAAACCGAGACGCTATGATTCTGTTAATTGCCAACGGTCGCATAGAAGCAAGCCTTTTACACAATATGGCGATCGCTCCACAGGATTGCTATCAACAAGTGCGCGATCGCTGGTCAGAATTTCAACCCTGTTTACCGTCATCTCACGAACAATAAATTTATTTTCGTAATGCCACAACCCGCTATTCGCATTTCCAAACCAACCCGCTACCAAAACGCCGCGCTGAACTACTATCTCAGCCTCACCGATTCCCCCTATCTGCACTATGGCTATTGGGAAACCCCGCCCGAATCCCCTGAAGACTTGACCATTGCTAAACTCTGCACTGCCCAAGCCGCCTATACCCAAAAGTTAATGGCGTTGATTCCAGAAGGCACCCACTCAATCCTCGATGTGGGCTGCGGGACGGGAGGAAACGCCACCTACCTGCTCGATCGCGGCTTCACCGTTGAAGGACTCGCCCCCGACACTTTTCAGCAAGAGCGGTTTTTGACTGCCACATCCGGCAGGGCACTATTTCACCTGAGTCGATTTGAAGATTTCAAAACGACTCATGCGTTTGATCTCGTGTTGATGAGCGAAAGTAGCCAGTACATGAGCGCTCAAGACATTGCCCAAGGTGCGGCGCGTGGGCTAAAATCGGGTGGCTATTTGCTGCTTGCTGATATGCTCCGCTCCGACGCGACTTACACGGAAGGAATCTTTTCTAATTGCCATGTAGTCAAAGATCTGCACCAGGCGCTACTTCAAAACGGGTTTACCTTAGTAAAAATGGAAGACATTTCCACCCAAGCCGCGCCCACGATTGAGATTGGCATTGATGCGTTTCGCCGATTTGGGATCAGTACGGTGAAATACATCGCCGACGTGGTGCAAATTGCAGTTCCGCCCATTTATAAATTGTTGAAGTGGGCGTATAAGCGCTGGCTGGAAAAACCCGTGGAGGAAGGGTTGCAGGCAGGCGAAATTTTTCAGCGCCATTTGTGCTACCAGATGCAACTGTGGCAGTTGTCAAACAAAGATAGCTAACAGTAAACCAGACTCCCAGCCCGTCGTCTCAGGTGACATAGCCAGTAGCAAGGGCGATCGCCTTGGTTCAGGCTGCATAAAAACGAGATCTCTCCAGGCGCATAAATTGGATATCAGTAGGCTGAACCGCGATCGCTTGAGAGCAAAATTTAAGCGGCAACGGTTGTGTTGGATGATGGCAAACATGGTTCAGCATCATGGGTAGATCTGCGCGAACCTGCTGCCAGTAAACCTGAGAAAACTGAGTGTAATCAAACTGACAATTGCGGAAGACTCGCTCAATCCGTCGATAGCGATAGATCGACCAGTGACAAAGAACCTGCCAGGAGGGATGCAAATTTTCAGCAGTCAGCAGTTGACGAGCTTTGCGGCGCAGCTTGGGTAAATACTCTTCGAGCCAAAACTGCATCATCTTGTGATAACCAGGGTTTTTCATCGCTTGCTGCTGCAAAATCTCAGCCCGACTCACTCCAAACTCATCCAAAAGTTCACTCGGCAGGTTGCAGATTCCCTGTTCTGCATCTTCGTGCAGGTCGCGCAGGTGATTATAAAACTGATCGACCCTGCCGAAATAGCTAGCGGCTTGATGATGGGTTTCAGATAAAAACGGTAAAACCTGAAAAAATGACCCTCCCAAAGCGGTCAGCATTTGCTCATATTCTGCGATCGTGTGGATGATTAAATTGTCGGTGTGATAGTGCGCGATCGCTTGCAAATATCGGTTCCAGGCATTTAAAGACAGGGGTATTGAAGTCTGATCCACCGGGCTAAACCAGCACAATTGCATAGTGGCTAAGAGTTGATCACAATCAGATCCCGGCTTGACCGTTCCAGTCAAACTTAAATGCTGCCAATCCGCTAAAAAGCTCTGGAGCGCAGATTGTCCTTTATTTAAGAGTTCATGCTCTGCAAACCGATCGATCAATCGAATCCAGCGAATTCGTTCGATCCACTGGGCGCAAACTGGCTGATCTAATTTCATCACCCATCCCGCATTGTCCTGATCTTTCAAAGCATCGTCTGCAATCGCATGATAGTTGGATGACCCAACCAAACTAGCAATCATCCCTTCGTGCGGACTAATCGAATCCGCAAAAGAACTGCGTAAGGCTGTGGTATATCTCATTGCCTGAAGTCCGATGGTAGATGTCCCTGAAAAAGCTTGCTTTGCCCCAATTACCCGTCAGAATTCCCCATTGTTGAGCAAACTAACAATCGCCCTGTTTTGAGCGATCGCCTTTTGAACGGTCTAAAAAAATAGGACTTCTTTGGATAACGCCTAGAGAGGGGGAAGCGAATTGGTATAATCAGTCCGCAACTAAACTATTGAGTGTGCTGTTTTAACGCATCAATAACCAGTAGGATCATGCTGATCACCATTGGGCACAGCGCCACCATTGCAGCCAAATCGCCTTTCGTGAGGAATTCACAGATCCATGTCTTTATTTGATTGGTTCGCAAATCGACAAAAATCCGGTCCTATCAGTAAAGATCGCCAAGAGCGAGAGATTGCGGATGGGCTTTGGTCAAAATGTGAAGCTTGCAGCGTCCTGACCTACACGAAGGATTTGCAGGCAAATCAGATGGTGTGTCCAGATTGTGGGCATCACAACCGCGTTTTCAGTGATGAACGCATTCGCCAACTGATTGATGCCAATACTTGGATGCCGATCGATACTGAATTGGTTGCTACCGATCCGCTACAGTTTCGCGATCGCAAACCTTACAGCGATCGCCTGCGCGATATGCAAGAAAAAACCAAGCTGAACGATGCCGTGCAAACGGGAGTGGGTCGGCTCGACGGCGTACCCGTTGCTTTGGGGGTGATGGATTTTCGGTTTATGGGCGGCAGCATGGGGTCAGTGGTGGGCGAAAAGCTGACTCGGTTGATTGAACGAGCGACCCGTGAGCGCCTGCCGACTATTATTGTGTGTGCGTCCGGTGGAGCCAGAATGCAAGAAGGAATGCTCAGCCTGATGCAAATGGCGAAAATTTCCGGTGCATTACACCGTTTCCAGGCTGCACGATTACTTTATATTCCCGTACTCACTCATCCAACCACAGGCGGCGTTACTGCCAGCTTTGCCATGTTGGGCGACATCATTTTGGCAGAACCTAAAGCGACGATTGGTTTCGCCGGACGGCGAGTGGTTGAACAAACCCTGCGCGAAAAGCTTCCTGACGATTTTCAAACGGCAGAATATTTGCTACAGCATGGATTTGTAGATGCGATCG
>JBBSCL010000191.1:0-6369 GCA_038250345.1 Leptolyngbyales cyanobacterium | reverse complement strand
CGTACTTCCTAGTTGAAAACCTATAGCTACAGCATTTTTCAAGAAAGTTTGCACTGGTACTTTCATCTCAGCGTGCTGAGCGCCCAGTGTTAGTTCATCCTTTTCCAACATCCGTTTGACGACATGGGTAGGGAAGCTTTGACGTACTCTGCTTGCTAGGTCTTCTGCATAAGCATCAAGGCGGTCATTTACCTCTTTTTGAGTGTAGGCTGACGGAATCAGCTTCGCCAAATTCAAGGCGACATTACCTGCCAACGTATTGAGTCGCGTTACCCATTGCTCTTTTTGATACAAATCGCTGTCAACCAACTGCGTCAGATTTTCCTGAGATTTGATCTCGACCTGCAACACCTCTACTAGCGGCGCATTATTTAAGGTTAGATAAGCCAGCTTGCCTTGTAATTGTAAGTAGTCTATCGATTCCTGGGGAATACCTTGTGCCTTTGCCTCTTGCCACAATGAAGTAGGGTCATCATCATGTATTAATACCAGTTTCTCAAACACCGATTTGCGATCGGATGCAATCCTAGCCTTTGCAATCATGTCACTCACACTTGATAATGTCCCCGGCACGATTGATTTTCGCAATGTCTCAAACTTTAAAGTCTCAAACGCCGCTTTGGTGAGATTCATCTGTGCGTCGTCCAGTGCTATTACGCCAGCATCCTTAGCTCGTGTCAGAGCTGTTGCAAATGCATCGGTGCTTACCATTGCCAATGCCTCGGTATCATCCGGCAATCCAGCACGGAAAACGCCATATAAGGCGTCATGGGAAATACCTGTTGCAGCGCTCACTTTTGCAGCAGTAGCGGCAGTGGCGATTAAGCGTGCATCCCAATTAGTTTTTTGATTCAAAAATGAGATGTCTTGTTTAATTACATTTTCTTGTGCAAGAGCAAAAGTTTCGAGATTAAGCCCCTGAATAGTCATCAAATCATCCAACATCAGCTTGAATTCGTTAGCCTGAGATTTTACAGCCGATGGAGCAACAAGGTTAATCACCTCACTGCGATCTGCATTGACCTTGGGATTAGAAAGCCTGACCTCGGTGCCATTTGTGTCCAATGCACGCACTTCAATATTGGCTGCGCCGCTATCTAGCCCATAGGGTAGTGCATAAAACCCGCGCTCGTCTGTTTCTATCTCACCCAATAAATCTTCTGCATTACCAAAACCTTTGTTAACGATACGGAGCTTGACTTTTGCACCAGGCAAGCCATTATCTAAAAAAATGCGTCCTTCAACTCGTCTGGGTTGGGCTAATGTGCCAACTTCAATGGCGATCGCGTTACGTGTTGCATCATCAAGCGCACCAGTGCTACTAAGATTGTGTTTAGCTTGTAGTTGTAACAGCGCATCACGAGTACCTACCCCAAAAATACTCGCAGTCGTCTCATTCTCCGGCAATGCGAAGCCTAGGTTAACTAATTGTGTATGAAGTTCACTCACAGGAGCACCGTGCGTACTCAAGGTAAGTGACGATACTTTATCCAGGGTATCCAACTTCTGAACGGAACCTGCAATGGCTGGCGCAGTTTCAAATGCTCTTCCAGCCGCGTTAACTCCTCCTGTCTTCGAGAAATTGTTGATTGGCGTTAAACTTACAGACGTAGCCGCAGAATTTGCTGTTGGAAGGGTTTCCAGCTTTGCTGCAGTTGCCATACATACTTCACAAGTCGGATCGATGCCTTGAGTTTTTTGAAACTCTCCTACCGCTTCGCGAGTAGAGGGGCCAAAGAATCTTCGCTTACTTTCCTCAGCCGAAATCTCTACTCCATGAAGCGCCAACCTTTCATGCAGACGAGCAACATCGTCGCCAAAATCACCGATACTGAGCTTTCCAGATTCCATAATACTTACCTTTGGTTATAATCCACACAGAGTTAGGTCACTACTTAATTTCGGGATGGCTTGGAGAGCTTTTAGCCTTGCTCAAATTGGAGCAGTACAAATGCCCGTGGATCGCGCGCCACAAATTGAATCCGTTCCACCACGCGGAAGAAATATTTCGAGCCTTCTTTTCGCACAAATTCTGTCGTTGCTTCGCGTCCCACATAAATGCTGGTGGGGTCACCTGCCAACGCCACCAAAAGTCCTTTATCCTGTGGTAAGGTTCCAGTTCCATAAAATCCTCCTTCTACCAGGGGTTTGATCCGTTCGGCTGTAGTGACCAAACTGGCAGGACTGGGTGGGACATGGGTGTCAGCATAGACTTTGGTGGGTAGGAACAGAGCATAGTTTTGTGCTTGCGCTTTGCTAGTTAGTATGGATCTGCCATCTGCCACTGCCGAAAAGACATTTTCTCCCCATACCGCACTTGTCAGGCTATTTGTCAGCCTGGGTACCGGAATGGGCACTGTAACTTTATTCTCGTCATCGTCATTAGCATCCTGAGTGTTAGCTTCTCCTAGAAGCCCTTGGGCAGTGGAGGCTATTTGATCGGCTTTGACACTTCCTGGAAGACGACTCACATTTCCTTGAAAGATAATTGTATCCTCCGCAAGCGCAAGGGCTTTTGCTGCCATGCGTGCCAAAGTTTTGCAAGTCTTGATCTGAGCTTCCTTCCCAACCTGGGTACTCGACAACGGAAACTCCTGATAAATTTCAACAAAAGGTTTAGTGCTACCTTCTCGAATACTAAGGTCTGTAAAATCAATAACATCATTGGGGACTTCCGTCGGATTCATGTCAAATGTCATGGTTGGAAAGACTTTTTGGGCAATTCTAACTTTAGCCATTTCCTTCATGACGGCATCATTGATTTCAGTCCATACAGACTGATCCCAATTAACTTCATTTGAGTTGTTCATGGTGTTCCTCGATTTGTATTGATAAGGGGTTAAGAATTTGCTAAACACTGGATCGTATCTATCGCACTGACAGTGATTAAGGCGATCGCCAAAGTAAATGCTTGAGGAAAGAGAAGATTGTTTTCATGGTTATAGTCCTCAGAAATTTAAGTATTGTTTGAGAAGGTTTACATCGTGGGTGGTGTCACCGAAGTATTCTTAATGCTGTAAGGGCTGGAAATTGCAACCTCCTCTGCCCATCCCGGTTTAAGGTTGGCAAACAGGCGATCGGGAGTCATATCCATGACAGCACAGAGGGGATCGTTAAAGTCATTACCCGGTCCCCATTCCCAGGTATACCAACCGATTTCATGCCTGTCACATTCCTCAATGATAGTTTTATAGTCAATTTCTCCATTGGGGCTGCACATGCTTTGCCCTTGACCGGCGAAGCCGCCAAATTGAGAGAACTCCCCTACAATCAGGGGATAGCCTAGATCAACTGAATTTTGCAAATTTGCTCGGATAAAGTTAGCATCAGCATCATCGGATATTGACCAATACAGGTGAACCGAAAAGAGTAAGTTTTGGTCGGGGTCAGCACTGAGCAATATGGGTGCAGTAGCATCCAGGAGTGCCAGATTTTTGCCCCAGTCAGCCGCATCAATGACTAGGGGCGTGTGAATGCCAGCAGTTCGCAGTGATTGAATGGCAGTGGTATATCCGGTAATAAATTGAGCGTTGGCAACTTGGTCATCTCCTACTTCATTACCGATGTTGACCAACAGATATTCTTGATGTTTTTGAATGATGTTAACGACGGCGGGTTGAATCCAATAATCAACTAATCCCTGCAAACCATTCCAGTCGCCAGTGGCATCGTGCAGTTCAATTAAGGGGATAAGATGATTTTGTTTGGCGTTGATAATCAGTGCATCCAGAATATTCAAATCTGTAGGAGCACCTGCATTGCTAATCTTCCAAACGATTCTGACGGAGTTGGCTCCAGTTTTGCGAATTTCTGGGAAGGAAATCGTTCCGGTGGGATCGACTCCATCAAAAACGGACATTTTGTTCACTCCCCGCAGAATCACATGGTTGTCTAATCTGTCGTGGAGGTGCCTGCCTTGGGTGTAAAAGGTCTGCTTTTGGGGCGGAATTTCTTCTAACAGTTTGCCCCAGGTGATTGGTCCGACTTCGCCATCGACGAATAACCCGTTATTGCTTTGAAATTCTTTGACTCGTTGTAGCGTGATGGGGCCAAAGGAGCCATCAACAAGCAGCAAAGGTAGATCGGTTGGCGGACGAGCGTTCAGTGTGGTCTGAAGTAGGGTTACGTCCTGACCAGTGGAACCAAGAATTAGAGTTTGGGGCATGGGGAATATCCTTAAGAGTGGGGGAATGATTTATGGAATTCAGGTGCGATCGCCTATTGGCACCTACTGCGATCGCTCGTGACTCAACCTAAGATCGCCCTTCTGCTTCAACCCCCAAACTTGGGCGATCGCCCCTTTAAAGCGCCTGTGAAGATGACATCTGGCTCCGGGTTGACAGACTTGAAGGAGGAAATGCCATATACTAGGGGCATGTGGCATAAAAGATACAATGTGGCACTTTGGAGGATATATGACTAACCCATCTAAATCGGTAGAGGTACATTTGGGTCGCCAGGGCAGGTTAGTGATTCCGGTCGCGTTGCGGCAGCTTTTGGGGTTTGAGGAGGGGGATACGTTGGTTGCCCGTGAGGAAGCAGGGCGATTGGTGTTGGAAAAGCAAGCAATGGTGAAGCAACGGCTGAAGGCTCGGTTTGCCCAGGTGCCGAACGATCGCAGTTTGGCAGATGAGTTAATCGCGGAACGGCGGGAAGCAGCGCAAAGGGAAGTGGCTGAATGACCGTTGTTTTGGATGCTTCGGCGTTGCTGGCTTATTTGAAGGATGAGCCGGGGGGCGATCGCGTGGATGGGGTGTTGGCGGAGTCGGTGATGTCGAGTGTGAATTGGGCGGAGGTTGTGCAGAAGTCGATCGCGGCAGGTGTTGAGGTCGATGGGATGCTGGACGATTTGCAATCCCTGGGTTTGGTGGTGGAGCCGTTTACAACCGAGGATGGGGAAATGGCGGGACGATTGTGGGCGCAAACGCGGCAAGCCGGGTTGTCTCTGGGCGATCGCGCTTGTCTGAGTCTGGGACTGCGATTGAGCGTGCCCGTTTTGACGAGTGACCGCGCCTGGGCACCGCTCACTCTGGCTCTGGATGTGCAGATAATTCGGTGATGGGTTGGTCATGCGATCGCCCTCATGGCTAGAGTTGGGGTGGGAACGGTCGGAGATTCGGTAACCTGGAAAGAGTTAGTGGTGTTTTGGGGCTAACGGTCACGCTTAATCATGGGGAGTTAATCTGAGGCATGTCTATCACGCTGTACGATCGCGATTTGCAACTCTGGATTGAGCAAACGATTCAGCAATTAAAGGATGGTGAGTTTGAGTCGCTGGATATTGAGCATCTGATTGAGGAGTTGGTTGACTTGGGGAAATCCGAAAAGAACGCGCTGAAAGGAAATCTAATGATTTTATTGGCGCATTTACTCAAGTTGAAAGTACAGCATGATGTGCCCGATAGTATGAAAGGAAGCTGGTTTAGCTCTGTGCTGGAACATCGTCAACGAGTTCTGAATAATTTGGCAGACACTCCTTCGCTCAAAAGCTTTCTGGTCGGGGCGGTGGAAAAAGCGTATCCAGAGGGGCGAAAGTTGACAATTAAGGAGGGACAGTTGGCGAGTTCTGGGGTACGGGTGCCGGAGGAGAGCGAGTATCCCACAACCTGTCCTTTTTCGATTGAGCAGATCCTGGATGAGGATTTCTATGGCGTTTAGAAGGAAGTTGATCGCGCCTGGGCAACGCTCACTCTGTCTTTGGATGTGCAGGTAATTCGGTGATGGGTTAGTCATGCGATCGCCCTCCTGGTTCTGGAAGCAGGGGTTGGAGGAGCGCTAAAAGTTCTGGAATATCGGTTTGAACTGCATCCCAAAGCGTATTAAGATTCACTCGGTCATACTGGTGAGCGAGAATATCGCGCATTCCAGCGATGTCTTTCCAGGGAATTTCGAGATGCTGCGATCGAAACTCTACTGACAAGCGTTTTGTGGCTTCTCCAATGATGAGAACTTGATAGAGAATGGCAGATTGCTTTTCCTCATTGGTTGCCAATACAGATTTATCGAGTCCTTCGGCAAAGAGCAGAACTCGTTTTGCAGCATTGACAATATCCAGGAGTGAGGCGCTATCTCTGTTCATAAATCACCTGAGCGGTCTTTAGAATTTCGTCACGGCGAATCCAGTTTTCGCTGTTCTCGATGGATTCTTTCAGCGCAATATCGATTTTTCGCCCAGCTTGGTTTTCTAGCTCATTTTTAATTTTGGCAAGGGTCAGTAGGCCTTGTTTAGCTTGGGGCGAGAAGTGCAGTAAAAGGTCAATGTCGCTATCGTCTCTAAAGTCTTCTCGTAAGATGGAGCCAAACAGCGCCAGTTCTACGATTTGCCAATGCTGGCAAAATGCCTCAATGTCGGGCATTGAGAGTCCGAGT
>JBBSCL010000190.1:0-6378 GCA_038250345.1 Leptolyngbyales cyanobacterium | reverse complement strand
TCCGTTTAGAACCGACTTGGCAGAAATTCGAGCAAATCATTACAATCTAAGCATTCCTCTGTAGATATCAGGAGCAAACGAACCAGCGCGTAGCGATAACATCAGCGATGCGGTGCAGGCATGGCAGGATAGTCAAATCATGCTGCAATATCAAACAGCCGCCTTGTTTGAAGCGCTAAAACAGATTGAATCCAGCCTACTTCAATAGCTTCCACCCGAAAAAGAAGCGTGTCTTAGTTGATTTAAGTACTGACGAACTAAAATCCTGTTAGCCACTGTCACATTTATAGAAAGATGTCACATCAATTTAGAAGAGGAAAACCGTCCTTCTTTAAATGACATGGATTCAGAAAAGACCAGCTCGGTCAAAAGAAACCGTCTCCTTGCAAGGAGTTTGTGGAATAGGAGCTGAAGCTCCTTCTCGAATTTATGCCATACCCAAAAGTATGAGGTCATGCGCCCTAGAAATCTAATAATTTTGAGGTTACAAAATGACTGAGTTCGATTCTGAGCGCAAGCTCCAAGAAGCGTATCGGTTAGCGTGGCTTAAGCTACAGGTAGAATTCAGTGACCTCCTGAAGCAGGATCGATCCGATTGGATTAAGCTGTGCTCGTTTGCCAGGTTGCGGTTGCGACAGTTTAAACTTGATGGCTCATACGATCCAGCCTATGTAATGAATGAGGCTTTAATCCGCGCCTGTGAAGCCATTAGAAATGGGAAGTCGATTGAGAAACCCTCTGCTTGGCTGAGAGCCACGATGATGAATATCGTTCGTGAGTTATCACGCCAAAAAAGTGATCATATTGAACTGGATGAGAACAGTCTAGAAGGCTTAGAGAATTCTGTTGCACCTGATTTGACGGAGGAATTTCGCTGGTCAAAGATTGCTTTTCGGAAGCTGAAACCCCAGGATCGAAAATTGCTCCGGCTAAAAATTGTCAATGGGCTTCACTGGCGAGAGATCCAAGAGATTTATGCTGCTGAGGGACAGCATGTGAGCGAGACAACGCTGCGTCAACGAAAAACACGGGCTTTGCGGCGATTACGAGAACTGTACTTCGACTTAAAGCCACCCGATTAAATCTGCTCACTTAGATTTACCCGTATTTGAAGGGTCATCTGTTCCTTTTTTCGTCTCAAATTAGCAGTAAATGGCATTGCATATATAGAGGGATGAGTTGAGGTCGATTTGAATAATAACCTGGTGCGTGGTAATTGATGGCTCATTCAACCGATCTAACACTTGGATGGCTTGTTGGTGAAACTTATCAGGGTTAATTGATAGTGCGATAAAAAAGCCTGTATCTGCAATGATCGTGCCTGCTCTTGATGATGCTTATTCACAATATATTTGCGGACAATTTCTTTATAGTTGGTTGAAGCTGTAGAATCGCCTTCTTTAATGCAACCGATGAGTTGACTCCGTTTTGATTTTGCCAACGGATCATTGCTTGATGCCTGGAGTTGCCGATCGCGATCGCCGATCGCAGCTTCAATCGCTCGATCCAATAATTTAGATGCATCTTGATTCGTTTGCTGCCGAATACAGTCTAGTTTTCTAGCCTGCTCATCATTGAGTTGAATTTCAATCCGCATGGCATAATCTCCTGCCTTTTCTAATTCACAGCAGCATCTCTCCAAAGAAGATGAATGCAGCAGCATTACGAAGATCACAATAGAGAAGCATTTATTATTTGAGTTTTCAAATTTTTGAGTCTTTCTTTACATTTCTCAATCGCTTTAATTTAAGACAGGACTTACGCAGATGAATTGGAATTCGCCCCCCAACCCCCAATTCTGGGGGAGCAAGAAAATCAAAGTCCCCCAGAATTGGGGGATTTAGGGGGCAAGTGCGTAAGTCCTATAAGAGTCAATGTTGAATAAAACTTCGATGATGGACACCTTTCGGTGATAGGCTCTCCGCCACTCTGGACTTTGGCTCATCTGCAACCCTTACAAAAACTTTATCTGCACAAAGAGTCTATGAACCGGGTCAACTGCTCTAAATCGAGCTTAATGGGGCAATTTCCTACCATATCAAGCGTTTTTCGCCTTAAGCAAACCAGGAATAGTGTAGAAACCTGAACAGTTGAGTTGTCACAAACAAAGCGGAAACTGCATAACCCTTTGCGAACGCGAAAAAGGTCACTATTTATGCGTACTTTACACTTATTAAATGGGAATGATCGAAGGCAACCTTGGCATTGCTGCTCTGCCGATTTCACTGATCCAACCCATTCATTCAAAATTTCGTTCAATTTTAGGGTTTCAAACTGTCATTCAGATGGCAATATTATTCCAATCACACCGACTACAATCACGCCTATGGCAATTACAGTAATGCGATCGCGCCTCAACTGGTGCCTGTGACTGATTTGATGGGTGCTTTACCCCGCCACTGTTGGCTGAAATCTAGCTGAAATCTGTTAGCTGAAATCTCTCAGCACTCATGCTTCAACGTCTTGTATAGCTTTCCTTTATCTGAAGGCTGCTAAATGTTGAAAGTCACCCTCTAAACCGATACTGCATGGACTTGGGACTCAGACGAGCTGCTGAGTTGGGCAAACGGCTGTGTAAGTCGCATGATTGTTTGTTGCTGAGAGACCGTTACCATCAATAAAAGGAGCATTTCTGTGAGTAGTAAACTGTCTGAAATGTCGATTAAAGTGATGAACTTTGACCAAGTGGTTGAAGAATACGAGCATCTGTCTGCCTTGCCAACTTTATCCAATGATCAGGCTGATCGGTTGCAGGCAATTTTGGAATTGGCAGTTGCAAGCGAAGAATTAAACGAAATACTGGAAAACCTGGATTACTGTATTGCCCATAAGCAAGGGCTTTTGAATGAAGGCGATCGCGAATCTTACCAAGATCAACAAGCGCTGTTGAGTGAACATGCGGGTGAGCGGATTCGCCGCAAGGGTGCTGCACTGAAGCCGCAAGATGTTTGCGATCGCGTTGGACGGCGAGTCATGGGGAACCTATCTCACACGTCTGACTCACCTTGTGAACCCCATCGGAAATAACCCTCACCCTAAATCTCTCTCCCACATCGGGAGCGGGACTTTAAAAGTAGTGAAGGGCACTCACAAGAGATGCCCTTCGCCGTATTGATGAACGATTTTTGATTGCCAGGGTTGATCACTCGTCACGCTTCGGCTAAATCAATCACTCTGAGATGTAAGCGGTGGCGAAATCGCTAACCAGGCTTACGCGGCTAACTAGGTTTCTAGTGAAGCAAAAAGTTTCAGAAGGAGATTGAAAATGATCGTGCAATATAGCAGTTTTTTTCGATTCACTTGTCATCTGCTGAAGTATTTTGGCTATACCCTGCTAGGGCTTGCGATCGCCTTTATCTTGTTTGGCACCTTTGGCATTAGTCATATTGGAGCGTTAATCTTATCCCTGGTGGGTCCCTGGCTGATCCGATCCGCGATCGTCCTAGTCTGCATGTTGGGAGTGGCAATATTGATTGAGTCTTTCAAAAACTGATGATTCCCACGACTTCCGCTCTGCCAACTACACAATCATCAACTGTTGACATTCCCCGCTGAGGAAGCTGATCAGGTAGTAGATGCGATCGCAGCCTCTCAACAGAAAGCCAGTCAGCAACCCAGCGCCCAGACTAACGGCTCCGGCTTTTTCTGCACCTAGCACTTTGTTGCCCGTTGAACTGCCGCCTCAGTTCGATCGCCGCTAGTACGTCAAAACAGCCTACAATGCAGGGCGATGTTAGAAGATTAGCGCTGACGCAAGTAGGAAACTATGGAACTGGAAAATAAGCTGAAAGAAGTAAACACAAAGGCGTTGGAGCAAGCGATCGCCAAAGTCATCACCGATGCCACTGGCTGGGAATATGACTGCACTTTTAAGGTGATCGAATATGTGAATACGGGCACGGCAGAAGTGAAACTGGTGCTGGAAACCACTGACTGGCTGATGCCCAAGCAGGATTAGGTTAGGCTCGTTACAGGTTTTCGATATCAATGCCGCATCCGCTAAGGACGAACGGTGCAGGCTTTGCGATCGCGATATAAGCTGTCCATTCAACGGACTTCTCCTTTTTGGAGGACACTTGTTATGCAAAAAGATGAAATCCCGGATGTAGTGAACATAGAATTTCTCAGCTTTGAGGCTGCAATGCTTGAAGCGGCTCAATTACCTGACTTGATCGAGTAGTCGAGGTGGCTGAGGTTGTAGCATTCCATCTCGATGAATAGCACCGGAATTGAGGGTGTGATCGCGCACAAACGACAGATAAGCACCCCAATCTCCAGGATTAACCATCAAATGTGACGGATAACACCCCGAAATCCCGGACTTAACCTGCAAACTTTCGATTTAATTCCTGAAACTTAGGTATTGCCCCGTAAAAGTAATAGATAACCCCGAAAACATGGGTGTTTATCCAGCAAAAGCGATGTTGAATACATAGTTAGCTGGCTTCGTTTCTGGGTTGGGACATTACTGAGAGGCTGCTTGTCGATATTCAAGCTAGGCGACACAAGATGTTTGTGGGCATTTGCAATCCTATGGGGGCATCCTAAGCTGTAATTACTGTTCAATAGGTAGACGCAGTATGGGGTTTAAAGTTATGGAGTCCAGTGTATTGAAAGTTTGTAAAGTCCCAATTCAGGAACTTGCTGGCTTTGCTGATCACTACTACCTTGCTGAAAACGCAAATCTCCATAATTCTGTGGGTTGGGGTTCAAGTGGGCTTGAACTGCGAGGCTTGGTCAGGATAACACCACAGGAATTTGAGCGTGTGGAAAGATTTATGTCTGCTGCCAAGTACAGTATTGCAGTCAATAACTGCGAACATTTTGCTAATTACGTTCTCTATGGCATCAACCTTTCTTCTCAGCAACATACTTGGTGGAAATGCTTGGGTGCAGAAGCCATCAGCCGTTTACAACTAGTGCAGCCGGTGATAGACAACCGCAATAGCTTTATGAGCCAGCAGATTGCAGAAGTGCTAAATGAAAATTTGAGACAAGCGAAGATTGAGCGAGCTAATCGAGACCGCATTGAGTTTTGGAAAGCCAGAGGAATTAATGTTCAGTAAAATTCGTTGATTTTTCTTGTTCTGCATAATGCAGCCAGCCGACTAACATAGTCCCTGAGGTGGACGGACGTAAAATGGAAAGACCCAAGATCTATTCCATATGAGTGAAACTGTCTACATCGAAACTAGCATCCTGGGTTATCTCACAGCCAGATCAACCAAAGATCTGATCCTGGCTGCAAATATCGAGATAACCAGGGACTGGTGGGAATTCCGCCGAAACGTCTTTACTCTATATACTTCGGAGGCTGTTCTAGAGGAAGGGGCACAGGGAGATGCGGAGATCGCCGCTCAACGACTAGAGATTCTGCATGATTTTCCCTTGTTGGCATTGAACCAAGCTGTGCAAGATTTAGCCGCACAATTTCTAGCTCGAAGTAGCCTTCCTCCAAAGGCGAAGGTAGATGCGATTCACATTGCCGCCGCTACAGTACACGGCATGGATTATCTGTTAACTTGGAATTGCAAACATATTGCCAATGCTCAAATCCAGGGGAAATTGGCTGAGATTAGTCTCGATTTTGGATATGTGCTGCCTGTTCTTTGCACACCCAACGAACTAATGGGAGATTAGGTCATGTGGACAGATGAGATTGTCGAAGAGATTCACCGAATCCGTGAAGAGTATGCAAAGTCCTTCAACTACGATCTGGACGCAATCTTTGCAGACCTGCGCAAGAAACAAGCTGAGAGCGGTAGAGAAGTCGTGAACTTGTCGCGCAAGCCCGGTTTGACAACTCGTTGGAGCGGACGAGCGAGAGGGCTTGGTGTAGAGGCTGAGGATGCTAGCCACCGCTCAACTTAGCCGTTAGCACCCTCGCGCCTTGTTATTAGCCTTGCAATATCGGCGGTTTGGGGCGATCGCGAGTGGTTTTTTACCTTTGAAACCTGCGATCGCTGGAGTTGTTTATTGCTCAAAGGATTTTCTCCAGCTTCGCGATCGCTGTCTGCTTGTTTAAGTGCGGTTCGCATGAATTGTGCACAATAGAAGAGTATCAACAAGCAGTGGATAGTATCTAGGAAGACATACCTAAGCAAATGGAGAACGATGATCCCAGTTAATGAAGCTGAGCAACAGTTGCAGAGTTTGATTGATTCGGTCAGTCAATCGCATCAACCCATTGTGATTACAGGACAGAGTAGCAACGCCGTATTGTTGTCTGAAGCTGACTGGGTATCGGTGCAAGAAACGCTGTATCTGCTCTCAGTGCCGGGAATGCGAGAATCGATTCGAGAAGGATTGGCAACACCGATTGAGGAATGCTATCCGGCGTTGGAGTGGTGAGTTGGGATTTGGTCTATACCAAGCAGG
>JBBSCL010000189.1:0-6380 GCA_038250345.1 Leptolyngbyales cyanobacterium | reverse complement strand
CTGGACTATCTTCGGATTTGTCAGCAGCGCCATCAGCCACGATCGCGCATTGCCCGTTGTCCTGCTTCACAATAAACCACTGGTTAGATTCACTCATCACTTTTACTTCTCAATTAAATTTACAAAACTATACTCATATTCACTATTGTTGGCTACTGTTGTAAGCTTTGGTCACAGATATTTTCATTTCATGCTTGATTCCTGAAAAGCTTGTTTGTTGATCATTGGGCAATATTATTGGTAGCGATCGCGATCAAACGGGCAACCTATACTCACAGGGGTCATTGTTACAGATGAAATGCCAGCCTTTCAGCCAGTTCTAAACTTTGACGCAAATATTAACTCAGCAACGGTTTGCAATGCCAGAGCAAGTATTGCCGAGTTAATAAATCTGAATCTTCTAGTATTTCTGCGTAAAGTATTTAGAAAGTCCTGAATAAAATAATGAAGGCTGCTACGTTGCAGACACCAATGTTTACAAGCAGCAATTCAACAAAAAACATTGCGCCAATTTTGCAACAAGCCGCTTTAGCCTTTTACTACCAAAGCTATTGAGATTAACTTTATGACTGAATCCCAGCGTCAACCTAGTGCTCCTCCACCGTCCCGGATTCCTCCTGCTCCGCCACCACCAAGAGCCGTAAATAATGGCGCAACAGCTATTGCTACTCAGCAAATGAACCCTCCAACGATGGTCTCTTCTGCCGCAGGTAGCGTAACAATGGTGTCGCCCCACGCTCCTCCTGCTCATCTCGGTGGAACAGCGACAGTCATTTCGGCTTCTCCGCCCCAAGCGCCCCCTGCCGCTGGGCACCGTTCTACGGCAGTACCTACTGCACCTGCACCTGCTGCCACTTCTCGCCGGGTTCCTACAAACGGTTCGCCAACTCTTTCTGAACTGGTGCGTACCGCTTTTGATAAAGGGTATTCCGACGTTCACGTTGGGGTTGGCGAAGTGCCCCGCTACCGAAATCGGGGAGAAATGGATCACACGGAGTGGCCCGACACCGATCGCGATACCTTCTATAGCTGGCTTCAAGAAATCCTTACCGATGCAGAAATTCATCGGTTTGAAGAAACGCTAGAGTTTGACGGTGCCACCCAATACGACTTTGCGCGGGTTCGACTTAACATTTTCGACTCGCTCTATGGTCCTGCCATGGTGATGCGGCTGATTCCCATGAAAATTCTCACGATTGAGCAATTGAATCTGCCGCCTATTTTCAAGGATATCTGTCACTACCACAAAGGTTTGATCTTAATTACTGGACCGACAGGTTCGGGTAAATCCACCACGATGGCGGCAATGGTGGATTATATGAATAAGGAGATGCCTAAAAACATTATTACGATTGAAGATCCAATCGAGTTTGTGCATCGCAGTAAAAAAGCTTTGATCAAACATCGCGAAGTGGGCATTCACACGCGCAAGTTTGACAATGCCCTCAAAGCTGCTTTGCGGGAAGACCCAGATGTGATCTTGATTGGGGAAATGCGCGATCGCGAAACCGTTAACACTGCTCTCAAAGCGGCTCAAACGGGGCACTTAGTTATGGGTACACTGCATACCAACAGCGCAGTCAAAACCATTGAGCGGATTCTTCAGCTTTTTGAACCCGATCAGCAAGAGCCAATTCGGGTTTCGATCGCAGAATCTATGGTTGCGGTCATTTCTCAAGGGCTATGCCGCACAACGGATGGTAAACGCGCTGCCTTCCACGACATTTTGATTAATACTGATGCGATTAAAGACTACATCCGCCGGGGCGACCTAGACGAAGTTGAGCAATTAATGCCGCGATGCACCTTTGATGGGATGTGTAATATGAACCAATCCCTCTACAAGCTTTATGAAGCGGGCATGATTACCGAGGAGACTGCACTGGAGATGTCGCCAAAACCAAATGAAATGGCTCAAATTCTGCGGGGGCGGGTGTAACTTACGATTTGAACAAGCCCTTGGCTATGAGTTTAGATCGATCGCCGGAGGTATTCAAAGGCATTGCGTTGTTTACTCCCGGCGGGGATCTAGTCTACTGCATTGATCCACAAAAGCAGGTGCGTTGGCATGTGGATCTTTGTGGAATGCTGCAAAATCTATTGGGATTGTCTGAACCTCCTCATTTTTTAGTGCCTTGCTATGGGGCAACGGTAGATCAGTTTTTTGATCCCCACACGCAAGAGTTGCAGCAGATTGCAGAAGTTTCACCATTGGTTTTCCGCTATCAATCGTTGCTCAATGCAGTGTTTGGCTTTCAAGACCTGATCTGGCAGGTTGCGCCACTGCGACCAGAAATGTGTGAGCCGATGGTGCTGACTACTTACCGCGATCGCTTCCCTCAACTCTGGGAATCTCACGATCTCGTGGTGCAATACAAGCGAGCAGCCTCCCATACTCCAACGGTTCCTTTGTTTAAGCTAGGAGCTACCACTCGCCAGGAATCGACCAATCCCCAAGGCTATGTGCTGAGATTATTTGTATCAGGGCACAGCATGGCAACAGAGCGAACATTGCACAAAATTCATGCTTTGCTAGAGCGATCGCTGAATCAGCCCTATACTCTAAAGATTATTGATGTGACTCAACATCCAGAACAGGCTGAAATCGACCATGTGACCGCCACCCCAACCCTGCTTAGAGCGTTTCCTCTACCAACTCGCCGCATTGTGGGCAATTTAGATCATGCCGATCAGCTTTTAGGGATGCTTCACCTCCCAGAAGAGTAAGCTGCGTTAGGCTAGATTGATATTGCTGGCTGAAACCATTGTGATAACTGAAACAATAGAGTCGATTCTGGAACGCGCACTATTAGGACAAGATTTATCGGTGGGCGATGGAATTGCCTTGCTAAATGCGCGATCGCCTGCCGAACTACTGCTCATCCGAGAGGCTGCAAATCAACTTCGTCAGAAGCTAACAGGAGAAACAGTCACCTATATCGTGAACCGCAACCTTAACTTCACCAACATCTGCGAACAACATTGCAGCTTTTGTGCGTTTCGACGAGACGAAGGAGAAGAGGGTGCTTTTTGGTTAGATTCAGAGCAAATTTTGGCGAAAGCGGCGGATGGGGTGCAACGCGGAGCCACTGAGATCTGTATGCAGGGCGGCTTGAATCTGAAAGCGAAAGTCAACGGAACGTCCTTGGCTTATTACACCAAGCTGATTTCTGGCATCAAAGCGCAATTTTCAACCCTGCATCTCCATGCTTTTTCACCGCAAGAAGTTCAATTTATTGCACGAGAAGATGGATTGAGTTATTCTCAAGTCATTCGTGCGTTGCAGGATGCCGGAGTTGGCTCCATGCCGGGAACGGCGGCAGAAGTGCTGGATGATGACGTGCGGCGAGTTCTATGTCCCGAAAAGACGAATAGCGCGACCTGGCTAGAGATTGTCGGCACAGCGCATCGCTTGGGAATGCCCACCACTAGCACGATGCTATCGGGTCACATTGAAACCCCAGCCCAGCAGATTCGCCATTTCGAGCAAGTGCGATCGCTGCAACAAACCGCCATCCAAAACCACTATCCCGCTCACATCACAGAATTTATTCTGCTGCCTTTCGTGGGTCAATCAGCCCCCAAACCTCTCCGTCGCCGTGTTGGGCGCGATCAGCCAGTCCTCTCTGACACCCTCCATTTAACTGCCGTAGCTCGACTCTTTTTTGGCAAGTGGATCGTCAACCATCAGCCAAGTTGGGTCAAGTTGGGCTTAGCCGGAGCCGTCGAAGCTTTGAATTGGGGTTGCAATGACTTGGGCGGCACCCTGATGGAAGAACACATTACGACGATGGCAGGTGCCCAAGGTGGCACTTGTTTGGAAATTGCAGAGTTGCAGGGCGCGATCGCTTCTGTTCGCAGACCCCATCAACAGCGAGACACGCTTTATCAGCCGATTCATTCAGCAATGCCCCACGCTCCACAAGGCATCGGTGCCATAGCCTGATGCATGAAAGAATGATAAAACTTTCACAGTCCTATCTGCTCCCAGTTACATTCTTCACGACTTTGAGTGATGAGTGAATCAAAGTCAATGTGATCGAGTGACTCGGTGTCAAAGACCAGAAGACCTTCTTTTTGTCTCAGTCCAGTCTGAGATGTTGAGGGAGTTGGAACGGGTTGCTTGAGGAGATCGATTTTTTCTGTCAGGGTTTGGATAATAAACTGCTCTGGTGAAATACCCTGGCTGGCTGCAATTTGAGCGATCGGTTGTTGCAGGTTGGGGGAAAGGTTCATAAGAAAGTTTGGAGCTAATCTTAAGAAATTTTGAGTTCGGTGTTGGGTGAAATCTCAATCAAAACTACTCTCCAAAATATTCATCACCACTGGTTAGACGCACATTACAGAATCGCTGAATTGCCTCAAAATCCTTAAGATTATCAGTAACTACTGTTACTCCTCCTCGTTTTGCAGTTCGCGCAATCAACACGTCATGAGTTATACGATACTTTTGATCAGCAGACATCTTTGGCGTTAATCCACCTTTCTGTGATTTCAAGCCTCTTTGCAATGCGTAAATCACCTTGCCGACCAGCCACCAATCCTCTGCTGTAGGAATAAGAAGCCTTCCAGATTTCTCATACTCTCGATAAGCAACTGTCAAACTTTTGAGGGCGGACTCGTCCTCTGCTCCTGCCACAAGTTCCTGAAGCACCACAATTGACATATAGAAGCTATCTGGTAGCTGAAGATTCTTACGAGAAATCAGGATGTTGGTATCAAATGTCACTTTGGGCATCAATTGCACTGCCACTATGCTGTGACATCAACTCCAAAGCTTTCAGCAATGCTTGATTTGCTTTTCTCACTGACTCAAGCTTCTTTTTGTGGCTCAAACTCTTTTTTTCTAAAGCGGTGGCAACTTTCCTGTCAATACTTTCAGATTTTACTTTAGTCGAGGTTTTGCGCCGTTTAGGTGTGCTGCTACTAGCGTTTATGGGGTCAACGCTGCCTCTCGCTGTTTTTGTAGCCATTGCATGTCGCTCATTGCAGAACATTACTATAGTAAATCAAAATTTTAGGTTGCCGTTATTTAGAGTTCACTGATGACGGGTGAGAGTCATGATATCGTCAGTGGTCATGTATTGAACCGTTTCACAACGGGTAGAAATCCAGGTTGAGATCGCGTCTATAGGCTGCTTTTTCTGAATGTAAAGTCGGTTATTTTCGACTTCAAATTCAAGTTCGGTGTTGGATGAAACCCCAAGCTGCTCGCGAATTTCAAGTGGAATCGTAATTTGTCCTTCTGGCGTGAGGTTCATGGTGAGCAGGTCGCAAGATAGAGAGTAATTTGATTTTAGCCTGACGATTTCTAATTAACTGCTGAGCGATCGCTTCTGTTCGCAGACCCCATCAACAGCGAGACACGCTTTATCACCCGATTCATTCAGCAATGCCCCACGCTCCACAAGGCATCAGTGCTTTAGCCTGAGATCATAAGGAGGATCTGCCTACTTAATTTAATGAGAATTGGGATGTTGCGTGGTTTATTGCATTTTTTGGGTAAAACCCGACAATAGAGAAATGGGCTTTTAAGAGAGCGATCGCAATGACAGAAATTCAGTCTGATGCTGTTTTAGAATCTGTAAAAGCTGAGCTAGCTCAAGATCCTAAACAAGTTGTGGAGGAAATTGTTCGGCAGACTGAGGCAACCGACCAGCTTGAAAAGGCGCTCAAAGATGTGTACTTTATCAGCGGGTTAGGCACCGATGAGCGTGTGTTTCGACTACTGAAATGTGAAGGCTACCGACCCGTTCATATTCATTGGCAGCAACCAGAGCGAGGTGAGACAATTCAAGCCTATGCCAAGCGTTTAACTACCCAAATTCAGTGCGATCGCCCCATTCTTGTAGGATTGTCCTTTGGCGGCATCATGGCGGTTGAAATTGCCAAGCAGATTGAAACCGAAAAAGTAATCTTAATTTCTAGCACTAAAACCTGCGCTGAAGTCCCGTTTTACTTCAAGCTGTTTCGCTGGTTCCCTATTCATCGCGTGTTTCCCTTCAAAAGTATGCTCTGGGCGGGATACTGGCTTGCCTACTGGTTTTTCAGCCTGGAAACAGTGGATGAACGCCAGATGCTTAAAGCAATTTTGCTAGACATTGATCCGCAGTTTCTCAAATGGTCGTTCCATAAAGTGGTGACTTGGAAAAATGATGAGATTCCTGAAAATCTCCAGCACATTCATGGTTCAAGCGATCGCATTTTCCTCATACGCTTCATCAAAGCCGATTACATTCTTGAAAAAGGCGGACATCTAATGGTGATGAATCATGCTGCCGAAGTATCAACCCTGCTAGAAGAGTTATTGAGTGATAGTGATACTTCTAGTTTGTCTCCAAGCTAAAAGTTCTCAATTTTTGCATATTCTTGAGGAACCT
>JBBSCL010000188.1:0-6443 GCA_038250345.1 Leptolyngbyales cyanobacterium | reverse complement strand
ATGCGATCGCGAGTCAGTTCCTTTAATATCCTCACGTCTTCCAACGTTGCGCCGCCATTTAGCCCCGTGCTGGTTTTCAAAAAAGCGGCTCCAGCATCCATACAAATCTCTGCTGCCAGTTTTTTCTCGGCTGGAGTGAGTAGCGCCATTTCTAAAATCGCTTTAACCGTTTGTCCCGTTTGGTCGCAAATATCAGCAATTTCACGATGCACCTCGTCCACTTTTCCAATTTTTAACCAGCCAATATTAATTACCACATCGAGTTCTGTGGCTCCATTTTCCGCCGCTTCTGCCGCTTCGTAAAGCTTGACCGTTGAAGTATTGGCTCCATAGGGAAAGCCAATCACGGTACAAACTTTGGGCTTTTTGCCATGTAATAAGCGCGTGGCTTGCTGCACATGAACCGGATGTAAACACACGGCGGCAAACCCAAAGCGATCGCATTCTTCGCACCACTGCTCTACCTGCTCTGGAGTGGCGGTTGGGGTGAGCAGGGCATGATCAATAAATTCTGCTAGGTCAATGTCTAAATTAAGGTTGCTGTTCATCATAGGGTTGGCTGACTGCTGTCGGGGGCATGAGTTTGTAGCCAATTCATCAAGTCTTCTATCTCTGTAAAATCTAATAGGGCTTCGCCTAAGTCCTCTAATAAGGCTATAGGAAGCATGACGATGCGCGATCGCACTGTTTCATCTACTGCTCCAAAACGCCGAGTTAGTAAGCGAATAACCAGGTTTAACTCACCTTGCGATCGTCCTTCTTCGCGTCCTTCTTCGCGTCCTTCTTCGCGTCCTTCTTCAAGGATGTCTTGATAAATAACTGATTCTCGCATCATGCCCTCCCGAAAGATTTTTTGAATCAATGCTTTCTCAAATTTTAGCCCTGCCAGGATCTGTGTGTAGGTTGAAACCTCTTGCCTGCGATCTAACTCTAGTTGATTCACTCGCTGGGCTGTTTCTCGCAGCAACGCTTCTGAATCTGTTGTTGCAGCTAAGGTCGCCAAGGGCAGCAGCGCTGCGTCATTCAAAAATATCTCTGGCTCTTGTTCCCACAGTCGCAGAACTTGGTACTCATGCCTTGTATTTTCCACGATAAAGGCAGTTTCAATCACAGTATCTTCGCTGGGTGGCAGCAATAAGACGATGATTTGGGTGATGGGCAAGCGGTAGAGTCGATAAAGCCGCACCCAATAATCAATCATTCGCAGGGGCAAAGGAGGATTTGATTCTAATTTTGTCTGAAACTCCAAATGCAGAAGTCGCCCCTGAAGTTGTAGAAAGGTCACAGAATCGGCTCGGATCGGTTCAATGCTCAACTCGGTTTTCAACACTTCTACCGATTGTTGTGGTTTTCCTAATACCCAACTCGCAAAGCGATCGGGATATTTTTCTGATAGAAGCTTGCAGAGATTATCAAACGACATGAAGTTTTTAGTCCGTTCTAGGCAAAGGCGGAGGAGCCGAAATCGGGGGGGACATCTTGCCAGCGACCTTGACCGACTGCGCGGATTGCCTCTTTGAGGGAAACCTCACCTGTGTAGAGAGCTTTGCCGACGATCGCACCCGTTACGCCCAAGGGTTCCAATGACAGCAGGCTGAGCAAATCGCGTACAGAACTCACGCCACCCGATGCAATGATCGGAATCGAGATCGCCGCTGCCAATTCGCGCAAAGCCTCTAGATTCGGACCTTGCATCGTGCCATCCCGATAAATGTCGGTGTAAATAATTGCCGCCACGCCCGCGATCGCCATCCGCTGAGCCAGTTCGGTTGCCAGCACTTCCGAGGTTTCAATCCAGCCGCGTGTTGCCACCTTGCCAGCCCTTGCGTCAATGCCGACCACAATTTGGTCGGGAAACTCCTGGCAAAGCTGAGTCACTAGCTCCGGCTGCTCGACTGCGATCGTGCCCAAAATAATTCGCCGCACCCCCAGATTGAGCAAGCTGGCAACACTGGCGCGATCGCGCAAACCGCCGCCCACCTGCACAGGCACCTCAACCGCACGGGCGATCGCCTCAATTGCCGCCAAATTCACCGGATGTCCGGCTTTCGCCCCATCCAAATCCACCACATGCAAATAGGTTGCGCCTTGCTCCTGCCATTGACGCGCCACCTCTACCGGGTTTTCGCCATAGGTTTGCACCTGGTCATAATCACCCTGATACAGCCGCACACAGCGCCCACCCAGCAGGTCAATCGCGGGAATCACATCCATGCTTTACACTCCATACCTAAGTTTTTTGCGGCGATCGCACTCTCTAGCCTAACGGGTTCAAGCCATTCCGTGAACTAGGGAAATGGCGAATAGCATAAGTCCTTTGGACTGGCTTCGCCAACGCATAGTGTTGACCTAAGAGCTATGGCGGGTAGCGAACTCAAAACTCAAAACTCAAAACTCAAAACTCAAAACTCAAAACTCAAAACTCCCTACCCCTTCCTCAGCTTGGCGGAGGCAACTCATCCAGCACCGTAAACCGGACGTGGTTAATTGCCAGTTCGCCAATCGAAACCGTATCTACTGGCTTGCCATGCGATGTGAAGGTTTCAAACGGAATGCCCTTAGCGATTTCGGCGTGATACCAGGGTAATCCCATAAAAAAGCGCGTCGGATAAGGACCGCCCTCGCCCGTATCATCGGGGTTCGATTCCATCGGCAGCCAGCCATAGCCGGGAATATAAAACTCAATCCACACATGGTTGTAGTCGGGTTCTAGGGGCACCATGCGATATTCTGCTTGCGGTGGACATTTGTAGCGTCCCACCGTGCGGCAGGCAATGCCATTCAGCCGCGCCAGTGCCAGCAGCAGCCCCACATATTCGCCACAGGAACCGACACCCCGCGCCAGCACGACATCGGGCGGATCGATGCGAGGAGTCAGGGCATAGGAGAGGCGATCGTAGACAAAGTTACGAATCTTCAGCATTTTCCGCAGGATGTTTGTTTCAGTGCCGATCGCCTCCCGTGCGGCTGCCACAATCAGCGGCATATCCATCGACAGTTCATCATCATCCACCAGATACATTGCCTTAAACTCAGGCGACAGCGCTGGCACCCGGTCTACATCATCAAAAGTGAATTGATATTTAATCGCCCGAACTTCTAGCAGCGCTTTCCAGCCAAATAAATGACGCTCGTGGGGCTTCAGCGTTTCAAACTGAAACACAGCAACTCTTTGCCCATCTTGAATTTCTTCAGTATAAGGTCGTCCAATCGGCTCCACCGATCGCACCTTTTGGCGATCAGTTTCCGCAGGCAAGGCAATCCGCCATTCCACCTGGTTCAGACTCACCTCTTCTAAAGGCAGCAACTCCTCCGCATAGGACATTTCAATCAGGTAGCCATTGGACAGGGCACAGTGAGTTTTAGGGTTATAGTGAAACTGTAAGGGATGAACAAAGGTGCGATCGCGAAAAGACACCTCAAAAGGATTATCCAAATTATTCGGATTGTCTCGAATAAATGCCTCATCTTTGGCGTAGGACACATACAGCATCTCACTGCCTGTTTCGGGATGCTGGTGGAAAGCAAGCCCCGTAGGAGATTCAAACGGAGTCAACACAGAAAACTGTTGTTCTCCCGTCGCCCGCTCCAAGCAATACACCGTTTGCTCAGCGCGATCGCAGACCCACAGTTCTTCCTCTCTCACTACTAAGTTCGCAGAGCCGACTCCCGGCAGCGGTAACCGCGTAATTTCTCGCCGAGACGCTTGCTCAAAAATGTAGATATAGCCTGCTTTTTGCGAGGCAACATAAATCGTTGATTCCCATACCCCAACGCCAGTTACCGGATAGGGCAACGTAAAAAAGTGCTGCAAAGAGAACGCGCCAACTTGGCAAAAGAAAACGCTATTATCACGCGCAACCCAAAGCGTATCCTGCCAAACGGCTAACCCTTCTGCCCCAATAAAATCCTCCACTTGCAACATATTGAGAATTGTAGTGTCATCCGTTGCGGGATTGATCCTCAGTAAATAGCCACGAATTGAATCAAGAGCAATGAGATCATCACCCAAAAAGCCAATACCTTGTAAAGCACAGGCAGCCAAAGGACGGATAGTACGAAGCCAGGGATCTTGCACGGCGAACTCGATAGTAAATTACACAGTTGAGACAGACAGGCTCTAAAGATAAACTGCGCCTAGCCATCCTGATTTAAAGCAAGAATAAACGACAGATTTCAAAAGCCCTCCCAAATCATAATTGCATGGGTAAGTTTGAAACTGTATCTAGAGAGTAGTTGCCAAAAGTTCCTCATCCAGATGGCAAGCAAAAAAATGAGCTGATCGAAATAACGGCGATCGCCCAAAAACATCGCTCACCTTGAAAGATAATTTGATATTCTGCTGCTCTTACTTTAGGATGAAAGATTCTCAAATGAGTTTTCTCCCAATTGTTAGTTTGTTGTCTACTTAGCTTATATCGATTTAGATCGGTCTGAGAGCAACCGCACAGAGACAACAGCCAGACATTGTGAGACTAAATCTTGAGATTTAAAGGCGTAAGAAGATGGATCTACTGGAATATCAGGCAAAAGAATTATTTCGAGCGGTGGGCATTCCAGTGTTGCCTTCCCAGCGAATTGAGCGCCCAAAGGATTTGAAAGGATTGATCATTCCTTACCCAGTGGTGCTGAAATCTCAGGTCTACAGCGACGAACGGGGGCGGGTCGGCGGGGTAAGATTTGCTGAAAACACGATTGATGCGATCGCGGCGGCTCAAACAATTTTCAACCTATCGATTATGGGGGAATACCCCAAAGTGCTATTGGCAGAAGCAAAATATGATGCCGATCAGGAGTTTTATCTTGCTATTACGCTAAACCGATCAGTGCGTCGCCCCGTATTATTGGGGTCGCAAAAGGGCGGCATTGACGTAGAAATGGCGATCGACCAGATGCAGCACGTCGTTGTTGAACAAGAATTTTCCGCTTACTATGCCCGTAGACTGGCGCTAAAAATGGGGCTAGAAGGCACTCTGATTGAATCAGTCAGTTTGATCATGGAAAAGATGTATCAGCTTTTTGTGCAAAACGACCTAGATTTGATTGAGATTAACCCGTTGGGCGTGAGTGCAACCGGAGATGTGATGGCACTTGATGGCAAAATTACTGTCAATGACGATGCTTGGGCGCGTCATCCGCACTTGGAAGCTTTAATTACCAAATTAGAAGGCAGCACTCCTCAATCCTCTGACATTTCGATTGTGCCAATGGAATCCGACGGGCAGATCGCGATCGTTTGCAATGGTGCCGGGTTGACCATGGCAACCATGGATTTGGTCTATCAAGCAGGTGGCAAACCGATTAGCTTTTTGAATGTTGGCAGTGAAACCCGCGCCGATTTTTCACCCGCGCAGTTAAAGCACCACCTGAAAGAAGGGTTAGAACAACTTACTCAAAACAAACAAGTGAAAGTGGTTTTAATCAATCTCATCAGCAATTTGGTTCCCTGTGATGAAATTGCCGATATCATTGCCTCCTCGGTTCGACGGCATATCCCTCGGACTCGTTCTTTGAAGGGCATTCGACCAGACACGCTAATTGCTCAAGCAACGCGATCGCCCTCAATGGTTGTCCGACTCGTAGGCAGTGAGTGCGATCGCGCCCAGTCGCGGCTAGCAGGACACCAAATCTCTTTACTCGATAATCTGGATGAGTCAGTCACTCAGGCAGTTGCGCTAGCAAAATTAGGTCGTAGCCCTGTAGAGTGACCCAGCGTGATTGCGATCGATTACTAAATTCCACTCAAATTTTTGACAAAAAACCTATTCGACTGTGACCAAGATTGCAGCAGGATCTCCAAACTTCCGCAATCCTGAATATAGAACCTGCCGCAAGTTTCTATTTACTTCAGATTTGATTTTTCCACTGTGCATCAACGCTATTACTCGAATTGTCATGAACTTCACACCTCAAAATAGAGTCCTTATTCAAGGAATTGCAGACCCTTCAGCCACCGTACACGCCCTCCATATGCAGACCTATGGGACTCATATTGTGGCGGGTGTTAGCCCAGGGCATGGCGGCAGAAGTGTCCATGGAATTCCTATTTTTGACTTAGTAGAGATGGCACTGTTGGCAGTGGGCGAGATTGATGCCACTATCATCTTCACGCCTCCCTACGCAGCTTTAGATGCGGCATTAGAGGCGATCGCGGCAGGCATTCGGCAGATCGTTCTAATTACCGAGGGCATTCCTCCTTTAGATATGGTCAAGCTGCTGCGTAAGGCAGAAATGACTGAAACCTTGGTAGTGGGACCCAATAGCCCCGGTGTGATTGTGCCAGGAAAATTGCTGTTAGGAATTCACCCCGCCGAATTTTATACGCCGGGTTCCGTTGGGTTGATTAGTCGCAGTGGCACTTTGACCTATGAAATCGCTCGTGAATTGACCCTCGCTGGATTGGGGCAATCCATGGGAGTTTGCATTGGAGGCGACGCGATTTT
>JBBSCL010000187.1:0-6473 GCA_038250345.1 Leptolyngbyales cyanobacterium | reverse complement strand
TGGCTGTATTGGAACCCCAGCTTAATCAGTTGCTCCCTTTAATTGTTGACTTAAGCAGTAATCCAGACCGAATTGTAGCGGCGCTCGATCTCAACTTTAATCCAGATGAACATCTAAAAGTGGCATCTAAACTTAGTGCAAAAGCTTTGGACAACGGCAGCGCTAACAAGACAACCGCCAATGATGCGCTCAAATTTCTTCCGGCAGCCTCATCCTATGAAACTGATCTGCCAGCAAGCCAAGTGTCTCATTTAATATCCAAAATTGATGAATCGTGTGAGGGCGGTCGCTCTGGGCGATCGCAATCCGCTAAATCTCAGACCCCAAAGCTCTCAGTTGCTGAGTGAACGACGAGCGAATGAACAGGAGAAAGACTTATTTAGCTGCTCAAATGATTAAAACAAATTTGCTCACTCCAAACAGACTCTTAGTCTACTGAGACAGGACTTACGCAAATCAGCCAAAATGTGCCCCCCAACCCCCAATTCTGGGGGAGTTAGAGATCAAAGTCCCCCAGAATTGGGGGATTTAGGGGGCGAGTGCGTAAGTCCTATGAGAAATCATTTTTTAAGTTAAAGACTTTGCCAATTAGTTCAGGAGAATACTGTAATGACCCTTGCCGATACCCAACCCCAAGCGCTGACGTTTGAATGTGAAACAGGCAACTACCACACGTTTTGCCCCATTAGCTGCGTTGCTTGGCTATATCAAAAAATTGAAGATAGTTTCTTTCTGGTGATTGGAACGAAAACATGCGGATATTTTCTGCAAAATGCGATGGGGGTGATGATTTTTGCTGAACCTCGCTATGCGATGGCAGAACTGGAAGAGGGCGATATTTCCGCCCAGTTGAATGACTATGAGGAGCTAAAACGGCTGTGCTTACAAATTAAGCGCGATCGCAATCCTAGTGTGATTGTCTGGATTGGCACCTGCACCACCGAAATCATCAAAATGGATTTGGAAGGCATGGCTCCCAAGTTAGAGTCTGAGCTGAGTATTCCCATTGTGGTGGCTCGTGCTAATGGTCTCGATTATGCTTTTACCCAAGGCGAAGATACTGTGCTGGCGGCAATGGTGCATCGCTGCCCAGAAAAAGCGCTAGAGACGGAGAAAGAGGAGCGGAATGCGATCGCAAAACTGCTAAACTTCGGACGCAAAAAAGAAGACATTGCCACCGACGAAGCTGAATATGTTGATCATCCCCCCCTTGTCCTGTTCGGCTCCCTGCCTGACCCCGTTGTCACTCAGCTAACCTTGGAACTTAAAAAACAAGGCATCAAGGTTTCCGGCTGGTTGCCCTCCAAACGCTACACCGAACTGCCCATCATTCAAGAAGGCTATTACGTCGCAGGCGTAAACCCCTTCCTCTCTCGCACCGCCACTACCTTCATGCGTCGCCGCAAATGCAAACTAATTGGTGCCCCCTTTCCGATCGGTCCCGATGGCACCCGCGCCTGGGTCGAAAAAATCTGCTCTGTTTTCAACATCGAGCCTAAAGGCTTAGATGAAAGAGAAGCGCTGATTTGGCAAAATCTGGAAGAATACACCAGCTTAATTCGCGGAAAATCTGTATTTTTTATGGGTGATAATCTGCTAGAAATTTCCCTTGCCCGCTTCCTTATCCGCTGCGGCATGACCTGCCACGAAATTGGCATCCCCTACATGGATAAGCGCTATCAAGCCGCAGAACTTGCCCTCTTAGAACAAACCTGCCGAGAAATGAAAGTCCCTATTCCTACAATTGTGGAAAAGCCAGATAACTACAACCAACTCCAACGGATCAAAACACTACAACCCGATTTAGTCATCACCGGCATGGCTCATGCAAACCCGTTAGAAGCTCGTGGCATCAACACAAAGTGGTCTGTTGAATTTACCTTTGCCCAAATTCACGGCTTTGCCAATGCACGAGATATTCTTGAACTTGTAACCCGCCCTCTTCGCCGTAACGACTCTCTCAAAAATTTGGGTTGGGACAAACTGGTTAAAGATGAGTTCACCTCTCCAAGAGTGTAAAGACATCGGGCATTGCTGAGTCCGGGATAAATTTGTATGGGCAATCCTTTATGGTTGCCCTCAACCTTGCTAGGGTAAGCACAAGACACTACACCTACAGTCAAAACCTACAGTCAAAACCTATAGTCAAAAATCGTACTTGCATTCAGCAACGCCAAAAATCGCACTCTTCTTTAACGATCAACAGTCACAGAAAGTCGTGTTTAGCCAACTGACTGTCGATGACTCACACCTCAATTGCCTTATCTAAACTTGCCAACTTTAGTACCCAATCAGTTGATGTTTAAGATGTTGTCGCCATCTGTCCGTTTAGTTGGGCAGTCGTAGCTTGTTTTGACTGCACAGAAACGGTTGCCAAGCCACCCGCCGCCAACATAAATATTGGGTTAGTCATCGCATTTAACACTGAGTCAAACATATAAAGGGCAATACATACCGCCAAAGCTGCAGCCGGAGCCACCATTGGGTGTAGCCATAGCCGTGCAGGATAACGGATGCAAAAACTAATGACGGGCAACAAAATGGATGCTGTTAATGCGGCTAACCCATAGGCACCCTGAAGTCCAAAGACAATAATCCACAAACTGTCAGTAATGGAAATATCCTTTCCATATTCATCAAATACTCGGTTTCTGGCAAACCCTCCCCACCCAAACATCACACTTTCACGCGCTCTTGCACCCAATATTTCTTCATTGTCAAACCTGAATTTGACTGAGGCAACCCGTTCTGCATCAAACGTTTGAGACAAGGTATCAACAACTTGTTTGTTAGGAAAGGTGCCCGTAACTCCCATATATAGATACCAGCAAATTCCTAAAATGAGTATCCAAAGTAAAATAGCGGTGCGAAACTGCCAAGCCACAAAAAGAATGGCTAGCCCTAGCAAAAATAGGGTGTACGCTCCTGTGGATCGCGCAATAATAAAGGTAATTAACAAAAGCGCCATTAGCAAGCCCATCGGCTGGTTCAATATTCGTTTGACTCCTGTTCGCCATAATGTAATGCCCATAAGGCAGGCAGTCATCAACCACACACCCAGCATTAACCCATGTTCCAGAAAGACTTGCGGTCTATATCCGCCATAGCGAATAGACTGAGATGCATCTCGCCCTGTGTTCATTCCATAAACCAGAATATGAAGACTGGAAAAGGTGCGGCTTTCATACCAACAGAAAGGAATATAAATTAATCCGCCGATAAATAGCCCAATAGCTAATTGACGCAATCCAGCAAAACTATTCAGATAAATGCGCCCCAAAAAGTAGGGAACCCCCCACGTTACAATTTGCACCTGGGTGGTCGAAAAGCCATCATAGGCACCCAAGTCGTTCACGACAGAACTAATGAATGGGCTAGTACACCACATTACGATAGGAATATCAATCCAGCTAAATTTGAAGGAACTGATTCGCTTGGGATCAAATATAAATGTCGCTATTAAAATTCCATAACAAGCGGCTGACATTTTTGTGTAAGCCGGAATTCCAGGGATTTTGAACGTTGCAACAGGCAGGAAGAGCCAAGCAAATATGAAGCTCATAATCATTGCCTGTCGGGCTGGATATCGCCTGAAGATATACAACACGGCTGGAATCCAAGAAAACATCATCAATGAAACAAACGCATTACCACCCATAAATTAGGCTCGGCTGAGAGGGATAGATTAGACAAGTAAGAAGCATAAGTCCGGGGTAACTTTGCGTTATGAAAATGGCATTATGGCGTTAGGACAGTGGGCATCAATTTATAGAGCTATGGAGACAGTTTAGAATCAGTCAGGGGCTATAAATGGCGATCGCCCCGTGGAAAGCCCCGTGGAAAGCCGCCAATGGTTTTATCAAAAAAATAAAGGGCGACAGAGTTATCAACTCGAATTTAACAGAACCACTCAAGAGCGTGTATAGCTATCCCAAAAAAATATGTTCTTTGATGCAGGTTGATTGGGAGCATATCAGTTGGGAAGACTCCAGAACTGCCCCCAGCTTCGGCTCTCCTGCTTCGCATGCGAACAACCATTGTCGGGTGAGCAACTCTCTAAATCATCCAGTGGGTGGTATTTTTTGTCCAATCTAAACTGAGAGACTGTATGAAGTTTCTTAGGGCTGTGCTGGGTGTTTACTATTCAAAATGTATTAATTCCGACTGGGCAAGATTATCAAACAGTCAGCATTCACATTTTTGAGGGACGGATTGCTGCGATCGCCCCTCAATTAGACGTTGTAGGGACGGCGATCGACGGGCGCAACAAGCTCTTGCTACCCGGTTTTGTCAATGCCCATACCCACTCTTCAGAAATGTGGCAGCGCGGCATGATTCCGCCCTACCCCTTAGAGCTTTGGCTAGCAGAACTTTACGACTTTACGCCCCTTGATCCGGAGCAGATTTACCTGAGCGCGTTGGGAACTGCGGTTGAAACCTTGCTCACCGGTGGAACGACCGTCGTGGATCATCTGGTGCTAATTCCGGGTCGAGAGTTGGAAACCGTTGCGGCGGCTGTCCGAGCTTACAAAGAAATTGGCATTCGCGCGTTTGTCGGTCCACTCATTCAGGATGAGGCGTTGGAGTCGGGGATTCCCTATGGAGGCACAAAGCAAGAACACCAAACCTATTTGCGATCGACCGAGGCAACTTTAGAGTTTTTGCGGGAGGCGATCGCCCAGTTTCATCGACCGACCGAAGGGATTTCCATCATGGTTGCGCCCACGGGCATTCAGTTGTGTTCCGATGCTTTGTTTACAGGCTGTGTCGAGTTGAGCGATCGCCATAGTCTTTGTCGTCACGCTCACTTGCTAGAAACAAAAGCGCAGAAACTCTTGGCGCATGAAAAGTACGGCTGTAGTGCGGTAGAACATCTGAAGCAACTAGAATTTCTCAGTCCCCAAACATCCCTTGCTCACTGTGTTTGGCTGGATGAACACGACATTGATATTCTGGGAACTACCCACTCTACGGTTGTCCACAATCCCTTAAGCAATCTGCGGTTAGGCAGCGGCGTTGCTCCGATTTTAAAATATCGCCAAGCGGGGATCAATCTTGCCTTTGGCTGCGATGGTGCCGCCAGCAATGATTCTCAAGATCTATTAGAATCAATCAAAATTGGGACTATTTTGCACAACGTCACCGATTTAGATTACACCCACTGGATTACGCCTCGCCAAGCGATAGAACTAGCATCCTTGGGAGGAGCGACCGGGCTGGGCATGGCAAGCGAAATAGGTTCCATAGAAGTGGGCAAACAGGCAGATTTGGTGCTGTATGACCTGATGAATCTATCGCTGTTGCCCCGCACCGATCCGATTGGGCTGCTGGTGTTGGGTCGCCCCACTCAAGTCGTAGACAGCGTTTGGGTGAAGGGCGATCGCGTGATTGCAGATGGTAAACCGACGCGGATTAATTTGGATGATTTGCGATCGCAATTATTCAACCGCAGTCAATGGTCAGTAAACCGCAAATCCACCACCGTTCAGCAAAGCGAAGCCCGCTATCGCGCGGTGATGCAGCTACCTGCTTTAGAGTAGGCTCAGTGGGTAAACTATGTGATTGATGTAAAAAGTACGAGGTGCGGCGTGCAGAGTGTCTGTTGGCTGTAGGTTTTTGGGAGTGCATTGGCGATGACCAGTGAAATTAGCCGCCGTTTATCTATTGCAGAACTGAGTGAACGGATTCTTGAAATGGCAAAAACAGGAGTGTATCGCACTTCCATTTTTGAGGCATTTCAACCCGTTGCTACCCAGCGTCAGATTAGTCTTGCAATCCGCCACGCTAAACGGTTTGGCTTACATTCTGTAGCAAAATTGCGAGATGCAGAATTGGGAACTTACTATCAGCTAGATGCTGTGAAATATCAGTCGTTGCAGCACACTATGCAGTCTGTTGTGCCGCTGGAGTCAGAAGAAGCGGTACTAAAGCGCATGACAGATGCGGTGGCAACCGTCAAACTGCTGGTGACCGTGGCAGGCAGCGGCGCGATCGCACTCCTCAGCAGCGGATTTATTTGTCTACTTTTAGGCAAAGCATCTTTAGGCGGTGGATTGCTAACTGGAGGCACAACCGCGATCGCTCTATGGTTGCTGCAAAAAAGTCTAGCAAAAAAAATTGTCTGATCAAGATCCTGCTAATTCTGTTTTGGCACTTCAGAAAAGTCGGTTCGTACGAAAAAGATATCCGCCCAAAAGACATGCGGTACTATGAGTTGTCTGATTTATCACATTGCCTGTATGCCTATTATTGTCACGCTTGAGGAAATCAATTACTTTCGGACAGACCTGTCAGAATATCCCGACGCGCTGATTGCTCTAGATGTTTTGGAAGACTGTGAAGGCGACTTAGACGATGCTGCGATCGCCCTTGCCATTCAATGCGGTCAACAACCAGACACTTCCGATCGCTGGATTGACGGACTCGCCAAACGCTGGCGACATATTATTTGCCAGCCCGAACTGAAAGAACCC
>JBBSCL010000186.1:0-6478 GCA_038250345.1 Leptolyngbyales cyanobacterium | reverse complement strand
TTCTGCCCGAACAACTAGACTCAAATCCGTAGGATCAGGCTTATAAGTTGCCTTTAACTGCAAAGTTCCTTGCTCAGTTTCCCACTGCCGCTCAATGGTCGGCTGGCTGGCAGATACAGCCAAGGTCAGAGTCACAATCATTTCCCGTGCTGCCAACAGCGACAGTACCATTTGTTGGGCTGGGGCGGCTGCCTCATAGCTTTGAGGAAAGTTAGCTCCTGCCGTAGCGGTTGCACCTGAGCGGGCGGGCGATGCGACCACTAATCCTGCCAAATAATTGAGAGCTTGTCCTTCACCGGGAAATAACTCTTCTACAGCTTGAACCAGTTGCACTCCTTCACGGAGAGAAGATTGCACCACTTGTTGACATTGTTTTAGGAGCCGAGTTAACACTAAGCCGGGAACTTGTACAGGCAGGTTGAGAGCATTTAACTGACGATTCCAAATGCTTGAGCCAGAGGCTTCAACAGGGGCAGAAGTTTCTGAGCCGATCGCTTCTGCGGAATCGTAAGCGGTGGTGGATTCATACTCCTGAACAGTAGACTCCCAGGGAAACAGGGGAGGATTTTTTTGAATTTCGCTTTGTAATCGGTGTTTTAACAAGGCATGAAAACGGTCTTGCACAGCAGGTACATCTCCAAGTTCAAATAGTTGCTCTCTTTGAGAAGAGCGTTTTGAATCGGTATAGCCAGAGACAGGAGAGGGATTATCTTGGGGCATAAGTAGATTTGCTTGATCCAGAGGTGATAGTCCGGTTGCCTCGCACCCTAGTGCCTGATTTGCTGCCTCAGCATCTACTAAAGTTGCTGTGGGGAGAAGATCCTGCAACAGCATTAGTATACGCCTCTGAATTTTTTCTGGGTCACGATTCATAGTACAAATTCCTATACATGAGTTGAAAGACGATCTCCGGACATTCAGCGGTTTTGCATCTCCCAAAAATCATTACGAATTTCCCAGGCTTGCTCTAGTAGTTTGAACCATTGTTTTTGAATTTGGGTCGTGGTAAAACCCAGCGCTTGAGCGATCGCGGCATCGGTTAACTTTTGCTGCTTCAAAGTTAATAATGCTTTTTGGGTTTCATCTAGTCGGGTTTGAAAATCCTGCCATTGTTGGGGAGCTAGCCCTAGGTTGCGATCAAGGTCGGCTTCTAACCATTGATGCACCAGTTCCCAACGATGAGAAAGCGCAAAGCGGACTAGATGATACTTAAATCGCTGTTGCAAATAATCTCGCTGGCGAGGCGTGAGCCTTAAAATGCTTTCGATTTCACTCGTAGGCAGGTCTTGAAGCCGCAACACAAAATAGTCAGCGCAATCATTTTGCTTACGCTCATCTAAATAACTAATTAGCTCAGCGATGACTGTGTGCCGGAGTGCATCTTCAACAGGTTCTGGTTCTTGAGCAACCATCCGCTCCCGAACCTGCTGCATCGAGGCGGCGTTCCAAGCACCATCTGCCTCACCCGACATCCCTTCAGCGGCTTGATCAATATCTACAGGGGTTTCGGCGGGCTGCTGCTGCGAGAAAGTTTGCGCCCGAAGAATGATCAGTTGTTGACTACGATTTCCAGGAAGTGGGATACGGCGTTTGGCATAACGCTCCGTAAAAGCCATATACTCCGCGAGTTGCAGGGGGGCATTGGGAGTATAACTTGGAAGAAGTTGGGCTTCTCGGCGGAAGGCATTCAGCGCTTCTATATAAAAACTTTGGAGGAAGTCTTCGATCAGCGGCAGACGGGCTTGATAACTGGACTGAGTTTGAGGAGGTGTAATGTAGCGATACACTACTGCGCTCAAGGTGCTATGAAGCTCAACTCGCCCTCTTCGAGACCCTAACTTGGCATAGTGCAGACATTGCTGAAGACGGTGCTTTGCTAGGGTAAGCGCCCAAGATTCAGGATCGCCAGAAGCCTGTATACGCTTGCTTTCAATACAAATTCGAGTGACTTCTTTTAAAAGACGATCTGCCACATCCCAGCAGTGCTGCTCAGAAGCGTTTGTTGATACTTTAAATTCACTTAGCAGCAGTTGAAAGATTGGCTCCACGCTTTGGCAGGTTTCTATCATTATGTGTTCTAACGGCTAACGATAACAAACATCGGTATATCTTGATCAATTTTGGCAACAATCATCAGTAAGCGTCTAGAGTAAATCTCGATAAACTCAGTAAATATACACAATGATGATCTTTTGAAATTGTTAAGAGGATTGACCTAACATTATCTCTCACAACTTTCACTGCTTCACAGAGTGTTCAGGATGGCTGTAAAAATTTAGTGTGAAAATTAGTTTGGGCGTGACGGATAACTTAAATGAACACGAATTTAGATACACAACTTCAAGAACTGATTGATGATGCGCCGCAGGATGGGGTCACTCCTGCTTTAATTGAAGCGATCGCGCCAATATTAAAGCAATTAGCGTTGCAATTGCGGCACCCAGAGTATTACATTGCCCAAACTCTGGCGCAGAACTGGGCAGTCACTTTCCTAGATCATGAAACTCAAAGTGGCTTGCAGAAACAGATTATCTACGCATTTCCAAATCTGAAGGATGTGTCTTCTGGACCCTATCCGATGAAAGATCCGCAGATGATAGCGCTGCCTATCCCCGTTATCCATATCCTGTTTCAAATTGTGGCAATGGAAACGGTTGATAGCGTTGTCTTCTTTGAAGTGCCTGGAAATACGATGGTGGGCACCGAGGTGAAGAGAGAGGAATTGCAAGCCTTGATTCAGGCACAATTAACGCAGCAATTCGTTCCTGTTAATCCGATACCGCCTGATTTTGCTTAGAGGGAATAGCTTCAAACATCAATCATCAAACTTGACGAAGAGCTATGGACGAAGTGATTTCATCGTTCAAGTTGGCGATTTGGCTAATACTGCTGGTGCTATAGAAAGTAGTATTTGTAAATAAAAGTAACAAAACTGCCGTCATGCCGTCTTTCTGTCTTGACAGTAATCAATAAGGTCGATATGCTTTTATTCATACCCGGGTTACACAAGACTGAGAGTCATATGCAGGACAAGCTGAAAGAGGACAAGCAAAAAGTTACGTTGTATTTGCCACCAGAGCTACACAGGCAGCTAAAGGTAAAAGCAGCGGTTGATGTAGAAACAATGACTGACCTTGCCCAGAGAGCGATCGCGTTTTACTTGTCGAATCCAGAAGCTGTTGAGCATCATGATGGATTCTATGGTCAAAGTCACCGAATCTATGGCTGTCCAGAATGTTCAAGTCATCTAGTTTTACGGGATGGCGAGATGGTTTCCTTGAGCGATCAACTGGTGCCAGCCGTAGAAGTTAGTCTTTCTTCAGACAGTTCGCAGGTGATGAATGTACCTCAGGATGAAGAGGAACTGGTTCCGTTATTAGCCAAGTGAGTCTTTATTTCTGAAATAGTGTCGTAACTTTTAGTCAAGTGGTTTGGATGGTTTTTTCAGTCTGAGTTGTCTCTAATTGGGTGGATGATATGCAGGAAGAACTCAGCATCCTGATACAGGCTCAGTATCCTTTGATATATTTGGTTACGTCTGAGGAAGAGCGAGCCGAGCAAGCAATTGCAGAGATCGCTCAAGCTGGCAAACCTCAGCGCCGGATATTTCTTTGGACTGTGACCCACGGAATCGTTGAATATGGACAGCCTAGAAATGTCACCCAGCACAACACGGTTTCTCCGGAAGCGGCAGTAGAGTGGGCAACTCGGCAGCGCGACCCCGCAATCTTTGTTTTTAAGGATCTTCACCCTTTTGTTGATTCTCCAGCGGTGACTCGTTGGCTAAGGGATGCGATCGCTAGCTTTCGAGGATCGCAAAGAACAATTCTCTTGATGTCTCCAGTTCAGCAGATTCCAATCGAGCTTGAGAAAGAGGTGGCAGTCCTTGATTTTGCAATGCCAGACATGGCTGAGCTAAACCAAGTTCTCTCGCAGCAGCTAGACCTCACTCGCAATCGCCGAATCACCACCGAGACGAGAGAAAAGCTGTTGAAAGCTGCTTTAGGTCTGACGCGGGATGAAGCAGAAAAAGTCTACCGCAAAGCTCAAGTCACCACAGGGCGTTTAACAGAAGAAGAAGTTGGCATTGTTCTTTCCGAAAAGAAGCAATTGATTCGTCGCAATGGCATTCTTGAATACATTGAAGAAGATGAAACGATTCAGTCAGTGGGTGGACTAGAAGAGCTAAAGCGTTGGCTGACTCAGCGTTCTAATGCCTTCACAGAGCGTGCTAGGGAATATGGGCTTCCCCAACCCAAGGGAATGTTAATTCTGGGTGTGCCGGGGTGCGGTAAATCATTGATTGCCAAAACCACCTCTCGGTTATGGGGCTTGCCCCTGCTCCGGCTAGATATGGGTCGAGTTTATGACGGCTCGATGGTCGGTCGGTCAGAAGCCAATTTACGAAACGCCCTAAAAACTGCCGAATCGATTTCGCCCGCCATTCTGTTCATTGATGAGCTAGACAAAGCCTTTGCTGGAACCGCTGGCTCCGCTGACTCGGATGGTGGAACTTCCAGCCGTATCTTCGGCTCATTTTTAACGTGGATGCAAGAGAAAGATTCTCCTGTTTTTGTGATGGCAACGGCAAACCGAGTGGAACGCCTGCCTGGAGAATTTTTGCGGAAAGGGCGGTTCGATGAATTGTTCTTTGTGGATTTACCCAATGCTGAAGAACGCAAAGATATTTTTAGAATTCATCTTTCTAAGCGCAAACGGGATATTCCCCGATTTGATTTAGACCAGTTGGCAAATGTAAGCGATGGTTTCTCTGGTGCAGAAATTGAGCAAGCGTTAGTGGCAGCAATGTACGATGCTTTTGCTCAAGAGAGAGAGTTTACCCAACTGGATATTATTGCAGCGGTCAAGGCAACTCAGCCTTTGTCTAAGACAATGAGCGAACAAGTGACGGCTCTGCGCGATTGGGCACGTCAAAGAGCTAGACCTGCTGCAGCCTCTGTCGCTGAATACCAGCGATTAGAGTTCTAGAGCTTTCTTCCTGCTCCCAACAGGTAGAAAGGCTAGCGGAACCGCTAGCAAAGTCAGTCAACACACCTGCTATTAACTTTAGGGCTAATAGCATTCACTAACCAAACGTTGTTCTTAACTCTCTATCAGGAGGAAATCCCAAATGTCTCATTTTAGCACTCTGCGTACAAAGATCACTGATGCTGAGATCTTGAAAGCTTCCTTGCGTGACCTAGGCATCAGCGTTAAAACTGAAGCTGATGTTCGTGGCTACAACGGTCAACGTGTCCGTTCCGACATCGTTGCTATCTTGGAAGGTGAATACGATCTAGGTTGGTCTCGCAATGCCGATGGTTCCTTTGACCTAATTGCTGACCTCTGGGGTGTTGCTAAACGCCACAACCAAACCGAGTTGATCAACTCTATCAACCAAAAGTACGCAGTTAACAAAACCTTGGCAGAGGTTAAGCGCCCTGGCTTGCAAAATGCAAACGTCAAGCTAGTGTTGCAAAATTAGTCTCTCCACGCGTTCCCAAACTAGCGGGCTAACCTAAAACGGTTAGTCCGTTTTTTAATGGGCATCTATGTTTTTAGTAAATCAAATGTTGATGCAAATACACACTTTTTTAACTGCTACTACGCAAAAATTTCTAGTCATACTCACCACTACAGATCCTGTCATCAGATCGCCGATCGCGGTTAGTTTAGGGGCGGTTCCCGGCGCACTCTGCCGATATTATATTTCACTATATTTTGGGAAATGGTTTGGCACAGACTTCCCTTTTGGCACTTTTTTTATTAATCTCACGGGTGCATTTTTGATGGGAGTATTTGTCACAGTTACTTTAGAGCGATCGATTGCCTCCCTTGATCTCCGCTTACTAATTGCAGTAGGTTTCTTAGGTTCATACACTACTTTTTCCACTTATGCATTAGATGCAATAATGCTTTTTCAAAGTGCAAATTTATCCTCCGCATTATTTTATTGGTTTGGTAGCGCTGTGTTAGGTATTTGTGGAGTTGTTCTAGGACGGTTGGTCACTCAAAAATTGCTTGATTAAACTTAGGCGGTGATAGCTATCAGCGATCGCATTAGGAGATACAAGTTTGTATTTATAGCCCTCAGCGGAATCGTACACATGACAACTACTCGATAAGTCGCGAAACTTTAGCAGAATGTAGAGAGGCGATCGCTCTTGTCAATCACTCTTAACTAACTGCTGCCTAAACAGGACTCATCTATTCTTAAGCGCTTATCTCATGAAAAAAATTCTGTTCGGCAGACTTATCAATACTGTAATGTCTTGGCTAGCTGCTGGGGCGATCGCTATCATTTTTTCAGATCTTGGGCTGACAGCGATTCCTCAGCCCTCAGCTACCCTCAACTACAAAAGGTTCGCAGATTGGTGTAAAAATCAAGCCTCTTTGCCTGCTGCAAGCCAATATACCGTTCGCTTGCTGATGGAAATGGCAAACACAGCCGATTGTCAGGAAGCCGATCAGCAGCTTT
>JBBSCL010000185.1:0-6517 GCA_038250345.1 Leptolyngbyales cyanobacterium | reverse complement strand
CTGATCAAACCAAAACAACCAATCTCGCTCCCAGCCTTTATAAATCCCCCTAGAGACCCCAATGCCCAGTTGCAACTCTGGTATCCAAAATTGCTCCTGCGATCGCAACACAAACTCGTCTTCTACCCGTTGATAGACTTCAAAGGGGGCATGGTTGTCTCGCTTGGCATGATCTGGATTGTAGATGACGGTGTACAACACGCCTAAGTCGAGGTATTTCTCCAGTTTGGTGTCATATTCGCCGCCATAAGTTTGGGAAACCACTTCAATGACTAAGATGGGGGGAGTCCAGTGTTCTTCCCACATCACATAGCTCCGCCGTCCACTGGGGCGAGAACGACGCTCTACACCAAGGCTCAAAAATCCATCCGGCACGATCGCTTTACGCGGGAAAGTCGGCAGATAGTAAATTCCCATATCTACGCCAAAGAACCAGTCTTGGCGATCGCGCCAAATGGCAGCCAAAATCGCCAAAAGCAAGTTGGGCACTAGGTTTTGGAGTTCATTATCCACAGGCGTATCGTCAGAGTCGGGGAGTTCTTCCGCAGTGGGGAGTGGCGGTAGAGGAATGGAAAGTTCTACGAGCATGATTCCCTCGCAACAGATGGACTCATTCTATCAGGGGGCACCTCATTTGAAATCTCCGGTATAAACCTTGGATTAGGACTGGCGATCGCGCAATAAATTCTGGTGGAACAGGGTGGCGCATCCCCTATAGCCAGTTGCCAATCAGGATGTAAGGTGCCCAAAATTCGGGAGCACGGAACGCGTAACTGTCTGGATCTTTGAACAAAGCAACCTGCGCCCGCCGGAGCGCTTCTGCTTTTGTAATCGACTCCTTGGGATTGCTCAACTGCTGATAAAAATTTGCCATTAGCAAAGACGTAGATTCATCATTCACATTGGTCAGCGATGCCAGGGTGCTACGTGCGCCGGAGCGAACCGCGAATCCAGCTAAACCTAAAGTGGCACGGTTGTCGTTTTTGGCAGTTTGGCAGGCACTTAGCACCAGTAGCTCGATCGCTTCGGATCGAGTCGCATCACGGCTACGCAGCAAAGTATCAAACTGGGTTACGTTAATCGGTCCATCGGCTGCCACAATGAATGTGTCTTTAACGTTAGAACTAAATTGACCATGGGTTGCCAGATGCACCACATTAAACGGCACTGCATTAATGTTGCCTTCTAGAGTTTCGCGAGTGAAGTTTTGCTCTAGCAAGGGCGTGGTGAAGAAGCCTAATTTTGAGATGGATGCAATTTCGGCTTGCACAAAAGGCAACTTTGCAAATCCAAACGATTCAGGAGGATTGCCCAACCCGGCGGCAAGGACTCTGAGTGGCGATCGCTTGATCGGTTTTGGGTCGAGTAGCTGCAAGCCGGGGCTAAGGGCAATGCCATAGCGCTCGACGAGGTATTGCTGACCATCCCATAACGCTGCCATGGGCACTTGACGCAGGCGATCGTCCAGTACAAAAACTAGGGTTTCCACTTTTGCTCCCCCTAGGGTTTTGGCAGGGGTTGCCTTGATTTTGGCAGGTTCGGCTAGGGCGATCGCAGATTGAATATCTTCTTGCTCCATCGGTTGGATCAGCCAGTCATATATTTTGCGGGTCGCAGTTTGAAAGGATTGAAGTTGAGTTAGTCCGCCGTCTAAAGTGCTAATAATCTGATCAATCGTGGCATCAAAATCTTTTGCTGACAGGATGACAGGTGGGTAGCGTTTAAGAGACTGATTCGGGATTTTAGCAATGACTTGGATCTTTACCTCGGATTTCAATGGATCTCGCAGCACGATCGGGTAAATAATCGTGGTAGTGGGGTTCTTTTTATCCACGATTTCATCCAGCAAGACTCGTTGACCTTCTAGGCAGGCTTCTCGAAAGAAATTATCCAGTTCGGCAAGCTGGAGCGATTCAATGCCCTGACGGGCTTTTTCTAAATTGTCGGCGCTGGGTTCGGCTTCCGATAACAGCAGGTCTACCGATTGGCGATAGATTGGCTCTACGCTATCTCGAAAGTTGAATTGCACGTCGGGGTTGACAGAGACGAGGTCTCCCCGCAGCGATCGCAGATTGGCGATCGCACTGTCATAGGCAGCGATCGCCTCTTTCGTGTTGCCCGTTTGTCTGAGTAATCGCCCCAATTGCCACTGCCAGCGGTAGGCAATATCCGAGGTATTAGTTGCCTGGGCTAAGACCAATGCTTTTTGAGTGACCTGCTTGGCATACGCCAATTGCCTAGCTTGTTCAGCAGGGTTTGTGGTCGCGAGTTGAGCCGCCGCTTTTTCATAGGCTGTCCCCAAGGTGCCTAAGCTATAGGATTCTGCCCGTTTGTCGCCTAAGCTGCGCGATTGCTGAATGGCTTGCTGGAGGGTGCTTTCCAAGAGGGGAGACAGCGACAGTGTGAATGGAGTGCGGTTGACAAGCGACACGGGCTGATTTTCAGCCTGGGTGGTTTGGCTGGAAAAGTTGAGCAGGGTTTGGGCGAAGTTGATGCGGGCATAGACTGCGGCACGACTGGCAGGCAGTTGATTTAGTTGGGCAGGCAGTTGCGCGAGTAATCCCTGGATGAGATCGCCCGGTGGTCTGACAGATTGATTGCTAACCAATAAGCTGAGTTGGTTTAATTGGGCTTGAATACGCAGCAGGGGCGAGGTCGAAAAAGTTGCAGCCCGGTCATAGTAGGCGATCGCATCCGCTGGATATTGCTTGGCATCCTTTTGGGCGCGGGCGGTATTGCCTAAACTCAGCAGAGCAGCGGCGATTTCATTCGGCGCGTTTACCGCTTCGGCAATTTGCAAGCTTTGCTCTAGCACCGTGCGCGACTGCTCCAAATTGCTACCCACTTGCAGCGCATCTCCCAAATTCCTTAAGGCGATCGCTTTTTGACGAGAGTTGGGCTGGGCTTGCAGAGTGATGTTGAGGTCGCTCAGTTGATCTAGGCTGCGTCGATAAAAACCCAGCGATCGCAGTGCCTGAGCTTGATTAAGCCGCGATTGGATGGCTCCGGCGGTATCGTTCGCTTTCTGAAATAACGATTCTGCTTGTTGCCAGGTTACCAATGCTTGATCGATCTCGCCAATATTGAGTTGCAGTCGCCCTTGCACTTCTAATGCCTGAGCTAGTACGGCGATTTTCTGAGGTTGAGTACTTAATGACTGGAGCAGGTTGAGGCTGGTGGCGATCGCCGAGGTGGCAGACTCCCATGCTCCAAGCTGCTGATGCACCAGGGAAAGATTGGCTAAAGCGGCGGCTTGCTGCAACGAGTTTCCCTGCGATCGGTAGAGCTTCACCGCCTGATCCAGTTGATCCACTGCCTGTTGATATTGCTCCGCTTCAAACAGGGCTTTTCCTTGCTGGTTGGGTTCAGTCTGGGCGATCGCGCTCAACGCCGCAGTCGCCGGATTTTTTGCCATCACAGGCGTTAATCCAGAAGAAAGTGCCGCACAGAGCAGGGCGATCGTTGCTGCCAATACAATCAACAACAGCACTTTGAAGCGAGAATTGAACCATTTCCTCAGCCGATTGCGGCGACCCAGTCTCTTCCAATTTTTCATAGATTTCCTAGCTCCTAAGTCCTAGCCCCCAACTCCGCACCCCAACTTCTAACTCCTAGCCCCTTTCTCCTAGCCCCTTTCTTAAAACAGTGTGTAAACTACCGAAAAGTAAATTCCTTTTTCTTGCAGGGTTTCCTTTTGAGAATTCACTTGCACCAGTGGAAATCCAAAATCCATCCGCGCGGTAAAGTTATTGCTCACTTGCAGCCGTAGCCCAAATCCAGCCGAGACTAAAGCGCTTGGATCGGGATTAGGAGATTCGCCGTTGTTCCATCCTTGCCCATAATCGATAAAGGGAGTCAATTGCAGCAATGCCTGCTGTTTTGGCAGCCGCAGTATGGGAATTCGCACTTCGGCAGACCCAAACGCTCCGTTGTCGGTTAGCAGCAAATCTTGGCGATACCCCCGGACGCTCAGTTGCCCTCCTACACCAAACTGCTCGATTGGTAACAAGGGGCGATCGCCCAACTGCAAATCGCCGCGCACAATCAAGAGCATTTCGGGTGCCAGCAACCGCACCCACTGCGCCTGTGCCCTCCAAGAAAAAAACCGAGTATCGGGCGGCTCAACATTCACCGTGGAACCCAACGCATCCACGCCAAAGTTAAACTGCGATCGCAACGCAAACACCGATTGGCTGCTGCGCTTAGTGTATTCCTGAAAAAAGCGCACCACCGATTCTGTGGTGCGTCCTTCTGTGTCGGCACCAGGGCTAGGGAAGGGAATATCGCCCAACAATTCGGTGCGAGTGCTGCGGCGACCCAGCGTCAGCCCAACCGCCAATTCTTGAGTGGGGGTTTGAATTAGCGGGTGACGGGCGGTCAGTTCAAAGTAGTTGGAACTGGACTTAATATCCAGGATGTCAAAGGGCGCTTCAATCACTTCACTATTAGAAAATCCGGCGCTAAAGCTGATGGTTGTGTTGTATGGACTCACCGGAACCGTATAGCCAAAATCCACTGCGGTGCTGCCACTGGTTTTAGTAAATGAAATGCTGAGCGCATCTCCAAAACCCAGTAAATTTTGTTCCAATCCCGATGCTTGCCCCCGGAGACTACCCACGCTGGGCACCCGTGTATTATCAACCGTAAAGGTCGCCGAGGCAGATTTTGCCTCCGTCACTTTGACTTCTAGCAAGCTTGTGCCGGGACGAGATCCCGCAGATAGCTCTGCCGAGATATTGGCGATCAGCGGATTTAATTGCAGCAGTTGTAATGCTTCTAACAGGCGATCGCGATTCAAAGGTGCCTTAGTTGCAATCCCAATTCGGCTGGAAACATACCCCGGATTTAACTGCGTGGTGCCCGTGACCCGAATATCTTCTAGACTGCCTTCCACCACCCGAATTTCTATGATGCCGCTTTGCAGCTTTTGAGGCGGAATGTATGACCCGGATGTCAGGTAGCCACGACTGATATAGAGATCAGTGACTGCCGATCGCGCTTGAAATAACTCCGTTAAGGAAATGGTGCGCCCTGTGGGTGGAATTGCCCCAATCGATTTGGTAATCGCTTCAGTCAACTCTCTATCAGAAAAAACTGTACTGCCAACCACCACAAACTTTGTCACCTGAATATTTTGGGGCGCATCCACTGGAAGCTGATCAGGCGAGTCAGGCGTGATTGGGGAAGGCGGCAAAAGCTGGTCGGGCGACGGAATCGGTTCAATTTTAGGAATCGGCAGCGGCTGTAAAGAGGGCGGCGGATTCCCTCGTGGGTCTAATCCCGCAGGCACTTGAGCGATCGCGGTGGGACAGAACGACATAGACACGAGCAAACCGAACAAACCAAGGGGGGCATTAAATGGCTTGGTATTCACAACTTCTGATCATCTCCTCACAAAATGGGCGAGTGTTCTATCGAGAATTTTTTGGAGTTTAAAGACCCTCAAAAAATATCCGCTCAATCATCCTCTATTCGTCGAATCAAAGTTGACCATTTATTAGGGCACTGGGCAAGTTCCTGGTAAAAGCCAGGGAATTTGCAGTTCAGCAGTTTTTGCCTGGGCAATCAGAACCACATTACCATCGGCATCCACTTCCCAACCCTGTGCCTCAACAATCTCAAATGATGGCTGGCGATTTTGTGGTGCAGGCGAAACAGGTTGAGGATTACTAAAGGTTGACTGCCACAGTTGGGGGATATCTTCGCTATTGGGCGGGTCTATCGGGTTTTCTAGGTCAGGCTCCACTGATCCTGCCAATTCTGCGCGAACTGCGGTATCCCGCTGCAAGGCTGTGATTTGCCTTTCGAGTGCCGGGTTTTTCTCTGGCACCGCCACCCAGTTGGCTGTCACGGTTTCATCCGCCAAGGTTTCCACGGGGCTACTGGGCAATCCACCGCGCCCTGTGCTGATCAACCGACCTAAAGATAGCTTTCCTCTGGAATCGCAGCCCTCAGCAATTAGGCTGGTGACATCCGTGAGGCGACCCGTCAATGCAACGGTGCCCCGGTCTGGGTCGATATCTAAAACGCTAAGATTGACCGTGCCGCTTAACCCAAATCGGGAGCTAGCATCAATATCGTTGGTCGCGGTCACATCGGCTCGTCGGGCAATATCAGTCAGCTTGTACGCCAAAATAAAAATGCTGCCGCCATTGCCTGTAAACGCGTTCGCTCGAATGTTGCTGTTGCCAATCGGTTTACCAGAAACGATAAATGCGCGATCGCCACCCAATCTAAAACTGTTGCCTGTGATGAAGATATTGCCGCCATTCCCACCCGCTTCAGCCGTGCCAGCCTCAGTGGAAATGTTGCTGTTGTTATTCAGGATTAAAACGCCCACCTGAAACTCAATGTTGCCGCCTTGCCCAGATTTAGTAATGGCTGAAATTTGAGCGCCCTGATTTAGATAGACTGCGAGACCCGTGATAAAGATGTCTCCAGCCGATCCACTGCCGGCATTGTCAACGCTAATTTTTGCCCCATTTTGCAGCACAAGGGAGTTCGACCCAATCACAAT
>JBBSCL010000184.1:0-6517 GCA_038250345.1 Leptolyngbyales cyanobacterium | reverse complement strand
CCAGCACAATCGAAGCCGTTCTTTATCTCAAGGCACAGCCGCTAACGGTGGCAGAAATTGCAGAATATGCGGGGTGCGATCGCAAAGCCGCCAAAGAAGGACTGCTAGAACTGATGGAAGACTATGCTCATCGGGATAGCGCTTTGGAAGTGATGGAAACTTCCAGTGGCTATAGCTTGCAACTGCGTGACACTTTTCATAGTCTGCTGCAAACACTGCTGCCAGCCGATGTGGGGTTGGGTGCCCTGCGAACCTTAGCCGCGATCGCGCTCAAGGGCAAAATTTCTCAAACTGACCTAGTGGATATTCGCGGCTCAAATGTTTATCAGCACGTCCAAGAACTCGTTGAGCTAGGCTTTGTCCGCAAACGAAAACAATCGGATGGGCGATCGTTTTGGCTGCAAGTAACCGAAAAATTTCATCAGTATTTCCAGCTAAACGCTGACCAAGCTTTAGAGCTAACCCAAAATTTAAGCAATAATGGCACTGCGCCATCTAGTACAGGTGAAACTCTGAGTTGAAAATGTCAGAATAGTCACAATGATCCTACTAAGTCCTCAATGATTTTTGATTCTGACAGCGCAAACTTTTTGAATTCTGATGCTGAAGTCCAAGAAGTTAACCCCCTTCTGCACTATCTTCAGCATCAGCCGCCGGAAGTGTTGGCTCAGGTAGCAAAGTCGGTTAGCCCCGAAGTTAAGCAAATTATTACTCACAACGTGCATGGCTTATTGGGAGTGCTGCCCCCCGAAGGCTTTGATGTCAAAATCACAACCGATCGCGAAAATCTGGCTGGGCTGCTGGTTTCTGCCATGATGACGGGTTATTTTTTGCGCCAAATGGAGCAGCGCATGGATATGGAATCGATTTTGTCAGGTTCTTTGCCTCTGCCCGACTCAAACTCAGTCGATTGATCTAAAGTTCGTTAAAAAGTCATTTAATCAGACGTTTGCTGATCAATAGCCAAACGTTCTATCTCGCTCAAAATAGTTTCTCTTTGTTGGATCTGAAGCTGCTCAAAACAGCGATCGCGGAAATCTGAATGGGTTTGAAAATAGCTGAGCGCTTGTTGTAGGGGCGAAATGACTGGGTAAGCGGCTTCTGCTTTGGCGATCGCGCAGGCTCGAAACGGAGCCTGAACCCGCAGCATTGCTATTTCCTTTGGGGTTAGGCTATCCACGGCTACGCTAGTTTGCCAGAGGAGCGATCGCCGAAAAGGTAGGGATATTGGGGGTAGAACCATCATGATCAGCCGCTTTTCAAGCGTTAGATTAAAAGTGTTGCCGCCACACCGCCCCAACCGCCGCTCCTGCTCCTACTACGATGCCCGTAAATGCTCCTTGAATCGTTTGAATGACGGGGGACTGTGTTAAACATTGAGTGGTTGGATGCTCGGCTTGGGAGCAGCGAGTGCTTTCTGCGAATGCCGCGCTACCATTAAGAACGGCACCTGATACCGCACAAAACATCAGAAGGAACAGAAACCGGAAATCCTTTGTTTTTTTAGGATGATTTATCATGGGTGCGGTCTCTACCTAAATAAACTATGTCTTTAGATAGATTACCCAATCGCTACTCTATGTAAACAGTTATCTCTAGTTTTGTCGTTCTTTTGGAAAGGCTCTTGGCTTAATTTGCACTTGCTGCGTCTGACCATTCCGAACAATTTCTAGCTGTAAATTTTCGCCAATCTGGCTACTTTCTACTTTTGCCTGTACTTCTGCCGCAGACTTCACAGATTTACCTTCCACCTTTTGAATAATGTCACCTTGTTGAATGCCTGCTTGAGCAGCCGGAGAGTCGTTCATCACTCGCACAATCAACACTCCTTGATCCCGGTTGATTTTTAGTTTCAAGTCATCGTTTTCGTTGATTTCTTTGCGTAGAGTTGGGGTGAGATCGACCATTTGTACGCCGAGAAAGGGATGGTCAACTTTACCTTTGCTGATCAGTTGTTCGGCAACCCGTTGAGCCGTTTCAATCGGGATGGCAAACCCCAATCCTTGCGCATCGGCGCGGATTGCTGTGTTGACCCCAATCACTTCGCCTAGATCGTTTAGCAGTGGACCGCCAGAATTACCTGGATTGATTGCCGCGTCGGTTTGAATGAAGCTGACGCGCTTGTCGGGTACGCCGACTTGTGAACTCGATCGCCCGATCGCGCTGATAATGCCAGCCGTGACGGTGTTATCTAACCCCAGCGGATTGCCGATCGCGATCGCCCACTGACCTGGTGTCAAGCCTGCCGATTTGCCCAGCTTCACTACAGGCAGATCCTTCGCGCTGATCTTCACCACTGCCACATCCGTCACTGAATCCACGCCCATGACTCGCCCTTCAAAAGTGCGCCCATCTCTCAGCGTCACTTCCACAGTTTGGGAGCCAGAAACCACATGGGCATTGGTGATGATTTGCCCATTTTGAGACAAAATGAACCCAGAACCAGTGCCCCGTTCAACCCGCTCTTTGGGTTCAGCGGGAGAATCACCGCCAAAAAAACGACGGAACAAAGGCGATCTCAATGCATCTGGCAAATCGTTCGTAATTTTGCGAGATGAATCGATTCGCACCACCGCAGGTCCCACACGTTCCACTGCTACTGCAATAAAGTTTGAGCTAGCGGATTCTGTGGGTTTTGCCAGCAGCTTATTACTATTAATCATCGGCTTCACTAAAACAGAAGGCTCTGAAGTGTTGAGCTTCTCCTGTGATTGATTGACCAAATACTGACTGCCTATCATGCCTACGCCACCACCGACTATTAGCAGCGATACATAGGTAGCCAGTTGTTTGAATGATAGCTTCATAGGTCGGCGTGGTTAATCAGTAGCGATAGTCCTACCCTACTTTACTTCAACTGAAACGGGCAGCGCTTTTTGAGAAAAGAATTGGTCAGGGCGATCGCCTGATTCGTCGATTAACCTGGAAACAGATACAAATTACTTTATTGATTTAACTTCTGTTGCTTTATGCCATTGCGCCCATCACGATTTCACCGCTCAGTCGGGTCATTTTTTTTGCTGGTTGCCTTCGGCTGGGAATCCAGCTTTGCATCAGGTGGGTTTAGCCAAACGACAAGGCAATTTTCCGGGGAAGAGACTACGCCTAGCTCCTGCCCGCCTCCAGCCCTGTCTCGGTTAACGCGCCATACGGTGGCTCCGGGCGAAACTCTGGGTGCGATCGCCCAAAAATATAACCTGATTCCTGCCACCCTGCTCGGCTTTAATCCGGTTCTGCGGAGTGGAAGAGCGCCCGTCGGTGCAGTGCTTGTGGTGCCGCCGTTTAACGGGGTGCGGGTTGAGTTGACGGGGCAAACTTGGCGCGAGGTGGCGAAAGCATACAAAGTGCGCCCGGATGTGTTGTTTGAGGTGAATGGCTGTCAGCGATCGCCCAGAGTGGTTTTCATCCCTGGCGTAAACTGGTCACCCGTGGGAGCCGCTGCTCAAATGTTACCGCGCCAATCTAAAGTCATCTTGTCGGGCTATCCTTTGCCTGATGCACCCTCAGAATCGGTGGTATTGCTCAACTATGGCTATGGTGTGCAGCCAGAAATTGGGAAGGTAGGCTTTCACAGCGGCGTAGATTTGGCGGCACCGATGAACACCTCCGTGCTAGCAGTGGGCAGCGGCACTGTTGCCTTTGCTGGAGTGCAAGGCGCTTCGGGAAATTTGGTGGTGATTAACCATGCGGAAGGGCTACAAACTCGCTACGCCCAGCTAGGAAAGATTACCGTCAAAGTGGGGCAGCGAGTCAACCAGGGACAGCCAATCGGTATCGTGGGGGTTTCCGGTCGTCCCAGTTCCAAGCAGCCGCATCTCCATTTTGAGGTGCGATCGCGCTCCAACCTAGGCTGGGTTGCGGAAGACCCCAAAGTTATTCTGCTAAAAAATACCCAACGCGCCGAGAATCGCTAGGGGGTTTTCAACTTTTTTCAGCGATCGCCCTTCAATCACCAACCCCAACCGCTACTGTTACACATTCTCCTCAATTATCAATTGGCGAAGAGAGAATTCTAATGAAACAAGATCTTCTTGAATCGTTTGCCAGATGATGGACAAACTCACTTGGAACTACTCGTGAATTACAATATTTCGCATTCCACGCACATCGTCCCAGGGAATTTCAGGATGTGAAGCCTCCAAACTCAGGCGGAATACCCCGAACTGCTTCACCAATAATTGCAAGGTTATACAAAACTGCCCTGATTGTCTTGCGATCGTTTTGAAACTCATCGAACGTGATCTCGTTTGTGAACTCTCGGATCTCCGTGATCGCGGCTAGCACGTCTCTTACCTCTATTCTGCTAATCTCTAGAAGGCACGAATCGCCTCCAAGAAAACGGGTTCTTGTAGATAAGGTTTGAGGGAGTCGGGCGTACCCAGATCAACTGAACTCTCTAAAATCTCCTCCAGGTATCGTTTCAAGCGTACAAAGGTGAACAACCCCACCGGACGATCAAACTCTACTAGCAGATCGATATCGCTGTCTGTTCGCGCTTCATCCCTTGCCACTGAACCAAACAGCATCAGAGACTTCACGCCAAAATCCTTCAGCGTGTTCTGATGATTTGCCAGTATTGCAAGAGCTTCCTGTTGCCGCATTCCCCAACCTGTAATGAAAAGAAAAATTTATTGAAAATAGTATGTCACCAGCAACCTCCCAATTACGTCTCCATGAAAGATTCATAGCTACTTGGGCATTGCATATTACACAGGCAGCTTTCCGCTTGCGCCCCCACCGATACTTAAGGCAGCATAACTATTAATTCATCGGACTGTTTCCACATAGTAACCCTGCCAAGTGAATGATCAGGATGTTCTCCGTATATCTTCGGAATCGAGGATGATCAGGACTCTTTTGGTGAAAGACTTTTGGTGCTAACGCGATCGCGCTACTTATTACGATGAGTCAGTGAATCTCCTCACCTGTAGATGGACTGCGATCGCAATCTGAGAAAATGCTGAATTCAAGCTGAGAAATTTTTACGACTAAATTCAGGAGATTCCTGTGCCTGCTTCAGATAGGCTTCAGTGCTGGCTGAGATTCTTTAGCTAGTGAGCCAATCCGGTTTACTTAAAAAGTAATATCTCACGATTTAACAGTTAGTCAGGAGTAACCCATGAAATTAGCTTCTCTGCTTACAGGTCTTGCAGTGGTTGGATTAGTTACAGTTGCAGATCTTTCATTAACAGCAGTGCATCCTTCATTGACTCAAGTCGCTACTGCGGCTGAAATGCCAACTGCTCAAGAAAAAATCTCCCTGATCACCAAGAATAAAGGTCAAATTGGCGGTGGCGATCAACTCCGTCGATTTTTCTTTGGAGAGTTAGATCCAGTCGGCATTCAGCCAGGTGGAGCCGATCATGTGGTCAATCTATATAACAAAGCTAACGATGTCACCTTTTCATACTGTGCCCATTTTGATGTGGTAGTTGCAGTGAAGAAGGGAAAAGTGGCTCAATTCCTTGCCAGTGAAGTGAAGTAAGGCACACAGTCAAAGAATCAAAATCTGGAAGCTAGGAGTCAGAAGAAAACCCTATTTTTGTCTTCTAGCTGCTTTTTATCAGAATCACCCTAGCTTAAGAGAGGTTGTGTATGGAATTCAGGGATGTAATTTTGCTGCTACATCCGCTCGCCGCCGTAACTATTGTGTTCCCGCTCATTGGTATTGTTGTGAACCGCGCACTTCAAACACGGCAACGTCGATTGCAGACTGCTAATGGAGAGAAAAGCAAAATTCCTCCGAGTGCCGGACAGGAACACGCCCAACTGGGACGTTGGCTGACTGGCGCAGTAGTAGGAATTGTTCTGTTGGCATTAGCCTATGACATATTTAGCAATATTGTTGATCAAAAAGTTTGGGATCAAAATCCATTCAAAGTGGGGTTGATTATCCTCATGTTTGGCGTTGCGATCGCATCTCTAGCGTTGCTTTACCGAGCAAAGACACGACTGTGGCGGGGAGTATTTGCAACACTGACAGGTATGAGTTTGGTGGTGCTTGGTTGTCAAGATGGTATCTATCGCAAAACAGATCAGTGGTATGTCTCTCACTACTATTACGGCATCACTGCGGCACTGCTGATGATTTTTTCTCTCGCGATTTTGCGCGAGATTTACCAAGATAGAACCAATCGCTGGCGTACTGTTCACATCGTTCTCAATTCCATTGCGCTGCTCATCTTCCTGGGTCAGGGCATTACGGGAACCCAATCACTTTTAGAAGTTCCCCTCGCATGGCAAGAACCGTATGTTAATCAACTTTATGGGCAGCAATGCGATAAGAAACCTTGCACGATACAAGTAGCGCCTGTTCCTCAGACATCTAAGTGAAATCAAAGGAACCCGTCATTCAACATAGCGAACGCTAATGATGTCGTTTAAAACTTGCAGCAAAGTAGGTTGGTTTTTCGCTTCGCAGCGACTGACCTTTAAACTTCCCTGCTGCAAGTTCACTTTATTATCTGCGATCGGTGGCGCGCCCCCGGTAGGCTGCCATCATTGCCTTCATTTCAGT
>JBBSCL010000183.1:0-6526 GCA_038250345.1 Leptolyngbyales cyanobacterium | reverse complement strand
TTGATTGGCTTCCAGGAGAATACCTTCGGGGGTGAGCAGTCCAATAAATTGGAACATGGTGTTGAAGATTGCCCGAAAGCGGCGTTCACTATCCCTCAACGCTGCTTCAGCCTGTTTGCGAACGACTTCGGCTCGCTTCGCTTCGCTAATATCGCGCACAATCACCAGTACCTCGTCAGCCCCGCAGGGTATGATTCGAGCCTCTTCAAATTGAAGTTTGCCATCAACACTGAGTTGATATTCATACACTTGTAGTTCACGGGTTTGTAATGCTTTCTCAACGTAGGTCATGCGCTCTTGGGCTTTATCCGCTGGAAGAATAGTATAGAGGTTGCTATTTGCCGTTACCAAACTTGAATTGAGCAGTTTCACGTTCTCGGACTTATGCACATCTAGATAGGTGCCATCTTGCTTCATCCGAATCAGTAAATCTGGAATGGCTTGAATCAATGCCCGATTTTTGGCTTCGCTTTGGCACAGGGTTGCTTCCGTTTGTTTGAGGTCATTAATATCCAGCCGAATGCCATCCCACGCTATCTGTCCATCTTCTAGACGGCGAGGCGTTGAACACAACCGCACCCAGCGGATCTCCCCACTGGGTAAACGCTCTCGCACTTGCACATCAAAGACAGACAAATTCTGGGCAGATGCCTCGATTTGTTGGGTGACATAGGACAGATCGTCTTCAAGCAGGAGGTTATGCAGTAGAGAGGAATCTGCCACAATGGCGGCTGGTTTGAGTCCAGTCACTCGCTCAACACCCGCGCTAAGGTAGGTGAAGCGGTAGCGCCCATCGGGTTCGCGTATCGTTTGGTACAGAAAGCTGTTAGGGAGGTTATCACCGATCGCCCGCAAAAAAGCTTCTTGCTCTTGCAATGTCTGGTTTATTACATCGAGTTGGGTTGTACTGAGTAATGCCAACGCTTTCGGAATGATTTGCACTAGCGCGATCGCCGTCATCAACGAAATCGCCGCTGTGATTAGCTTCATGCCACCTGACAGCCCATAAGTAGGATGCCACAACGTCCAGATTTCCATCAAGTGAGTCGTGCCGCAGGCAATAATAAAGGCGCTAAACAACAGCAAGATCGAGGGGAACGGCAGATCATGCCGTCTGCGGACACCATAAAACAGCGTCAATGGAATGGAATAGTAGGAAAGGGCAATCAGCGTATCTGAGACAATATGCAGCCCCACAAGTTCTGGCTTCCAGAGGTAGCAGTGTCCGTGGGGAATAAACAAGTTCGCTTCCAAAAGCGGTTGAATGAAATTCATCATGATTCCGCCCCCGACCAAGACTACTAACGCCCCATAGTATTCCCCTTATGATGAGAAATAATCGCAATCCAGAACTTTAACCCGAAAAGCACAGAAACCGATTCTCTGCAATTGAAACTCAAACTTTAGAACTGGAAGCCGTTGCAAAGACGCGGGATAAGGAGTGTCGAAGGCAGAAACGGGTTGAGCGATCGGGCGCTAATGATTTTTTAGTTGGGGCGATCGCACCCATAGCGCAAGTCCGCCGCCGCGCCCCCGCGCTGCAATAAAGTTTTCGGTGACGAGGAAGAAGGTGAAAAAGGGCAGTTTAGAGATCGCTCGATGTTCTAAAGCGATCGTTTCAGCACCGCTGCGAAAGCTACCAGAGTAAAGGGTTTTGCCAAATAGGGAAAATTGCGCTTGGGTAAAGTCAAACACCAACAGGTTTTTCTTGCCGGGATAGTGAAGCGGTCCTGTAACCCGAAACAAGATCGAGCCTACCTGAATCTGGTTGTCAATTTTACCGCTGTAACTGATGGGTTCAATGCCCGGAGGTTGGCTAAAGGAAATCTGGGCTTGGGCAATTTTAGGAACATAAATGCCTTTTCTAGTCAGGGGAGATTGCCGATTCACCTTTGACAGCGTTGTGAAACATAGCCGCCAGTGTCCCAAGAGTGCCTCTAAGGGATAAACCAACCGCTGTTGCTTTGCAGCTTTCTCGGCTTCCAACATCGCAGCAATCACGGCTTGGGCGTGAGGTCGCTCTCCATCGCCACAGAATGCCGCCGCCGCTTGACTCAACGTAGCGAGAAAGGACGGTACATCGAGCGATTGGACTACATTTGAAATAGTTGGCATTGCTGTGTCAGGAAATAGGAAGCTGATGAACTGTTCTATTCTGACAGATCAGCTATCTCTTCGCTTCAGTGCCGGGGTAAGCCCATCGGCGATCGCGGCTTTTTCCGACTAGGGCAAAATGCACCATAATCAAAATGAGTGATAGTGAGCGATCGTCACCTGAATTAAGCCCTTAAACCGTAACTCCTAGCGATGGCAACTACAGCAACCAAACTCACGTTTGAACAGTACCTTGCTTATGACGATGGCACAAGCGATCGCTATGAATTGGAAGATGGAGCGCTAATTTTAATGACTCCTCCCACAGGTCGCCATGCTCTGATTATTCGATTCCTTCGCAATACTTTTGAGGCGGAAATCAGTAGCTCAGAGGTTCCCTGGGCATCGTTGCAGATGGTTGGAGTGCGAACGGCTCCTCGGCGATCGCGTCTGCCCGATCTCTGCGTTGTGCCGCTAGAAGTGATGCAAGAGTGCCTGGATACTTCGGCAATTATTGAGTCTGATGCGCTGTTAGTAGTGGAAATTGTCAGCCCAGAATCTATTAAGCGAGATTACCGTTTCAAACGAGCGGAATATGCTTCATTTGGCATTCCTGAATACTGGATTGTTGATCCGGTAATGCAAAAAGTAACCATTCTACGACTGGTGGAAGGACTGTATGAAGAGGTGCAATATCAAGGAACGGAGCCAGTTCGATCAGAAACTTTTCCTAGCCTTACCCTGACTGTCAAACAAATTTTGCAGCCCTGAACTACTCATTCCCTAATCAAACATCTCAAATGAATCAGCAGATATCGAATAGCTGAAATAGGATTGCTCCTACCCTAACTACGGTTGGGCAAAAGGGCGTTTCAACGCCAGGGTGAGTCCATCGGCGATCGGGATAAGGCTGAGGGTGATGCGATCGTCTTGGTGAAGCTTTTGGTTGAGGGCGCGGATTTTTTCAGTGCTAGTGTTGGTGATGGCTGGATCTGCGACTGCGCCTGACCAAAGGACGTTATCGATCGCGATCAATCCTCCTACCCGCACCAGTTGCAGGGCACGTTCGTAGTAATCATCGTAGCTGCTTTTATCTGCATCAATAAAGGCGAAATCAAAGGTGTTTGCCTGCCCTTCTGCCAGTAGGCGATCGAGGGTTTCCAGGGCGGGGGCAATCCGCAGGTCAATTTTGTCGGCAACACCCGCTTTTTGCCAATAGCGACGGGCGATCGCGGTATATTCCTCGCTAACATCGCAGGCGATGATTTTGCCGTCGGGCGGCAACGCCAGCGCCACCACGAGGGAACTATAGCCTGTAAACACGCCCACTTCTAGGGTTTTGGTTGCGCCGATCAACTGCACCAACAGCGCCATCAATTGCCCTTGTTCTGGCGAAATCTGCATTCCTGCCATTGGATGTTTTGCCGTTTCGTGGCGCAGTTCAGTCAAAATCTCTGGCTCACGTACTGAAACCGACTGTAGGTAGGCATAGAGGCGATCGCCCATCGCCAAGGATTTGTTTGACATATCAGTATTACCTCCCGTGGAATGGAATAGTCGCCAACGGCAGACAGGCAAGCAGCAGCCAGCTAAATGACCACCCGTTTAGAGGGTCGCTTGGCTCCGGTTCAGCCAGCAATAGATCAATCCGCTCCATCAGGCGATCGCGGGAAATTGCCCAACTAAACGCGGCGCAAATATCGGACTGCTCAAACTGCATCAGGGGAGCGCTCACCACCATTAGCAATGATTCTGCCAGCACTAATGGATCGACCTGTTGGGCAGCGATGCGATCGGCTCGGAGTTCTCGTAGCATCAGCAATTCTTGCCAAAGGGTTTCGGTTTGAGGTAGCCAAAGAGTGGCGCGTCGAATCCAGCCCAGCCAAAAGAACCAAAAGGTGTCGTGATGGGTGGCATGAGCTTGTTCGTGAACCAACACCGCTTCTAAATGATCGGCATCCAGTGTATCGAGTAAGCCTTGGCTGACCACCAATTCGGGATGCCAAAAGCCAACTCGCGCACTGTAGGGCGTGGAGAGGTTGAGCAGTCGGGCAGGATTGCCCTGCACGTTAATTATAGGATTCTGGCGAATGGTTTGGAGGGTGCAAAATCCTTCCCATGCCAGCTTGAAGCTGAGAACACTGCTGACGATCAGAAACGCGATCGCTAGCCCATAGCTCAGCCAGCCTTCCCAGCGCAACACCATTTGCCCAGCGGGTCCCATCCATAAAATGGCGATCGCCGTCATGACCAGCAACAGCGGCGGGAACAGAAAGGTCAGCAGCGATCGCCGCCATCGCGCTGTCCAATTTCCTGGAGCATCCGCCCAACCCAACCGCATCAGCCACGCCAAACTCAACCCCGTCACCATCATTAGGAAATGCATTCGTCATCCTCCCTGGCTTTGCGAACGGCACGAAGTTTTTCAGCGATCGCCTCTAGCTGCTCCACGCTGGTTTGATCCAAACTATCGGCAAAAGCCGCCACTACATCGGGGTTGCTCACGGCTAAAAACTGATTCAACTGCTCATAAGATTGCAGCGCTGTTGCCTGTTGCCGCGACACCAGCGCCCTCCAGGTAAAGCTACGTTCTTGCTTGTCGCAGGCTAACCAGCCTTTTTTGACCAAGCGATTGAGTACCGTCGTCACGGAGGTATACGCCAATTCTCGATTGGGATCGCTGAGAATGCGATCGTGGATTTCTTTCACGGTGGCAGTCTCCAAATCCCAAATGATGCCAAGAACTTCAGCCTCTAGAGGACCCAAAGACAATTGCTTTGGTCGGTGATTGGGTAATGCAGACATCAATTAAAGGAGAGGTCGAGAGACTATCTTTAGGATAAATCAAATGTTCGCGGTTATTGCTGTTTGAGGATAATTGCTGTCTTTTGACATGAAATTGCCATGTTTGACAGGCTGTCTTTTGACGGCGATCGCCCTTTTTTGCAAAATAGAACAGAAATCTACAGCACTGCTGTTTACATACGTACCACTGACCCTGGCAAAGGAGATTTTATTCCCCTTTGCCAGGACTTTGTTTAGGATGAGCAAATGCAGGCTGTAGCTGCCTATGCGTTAGACAAATCTGCAAGTGACTGGAAGGCTTAGTTTTCAGACACGATTTCTGTGGGTGGGGCAGTGCTTATGTGCTGCCCTTGCTGTGATAAATAGCTTTTAGGCAGCCTCACTTTTTGCAGCGATCGCTCGTTGTTTTCTCCGTTCAACGTGACGCTCATATCGATTCATCAAAGGCGTTGAGGTGATTCCATGCAGAACAACTGAAATAATCACTGTGATGAAGGTAATCCAAGCAATTTGTTCGCCCATGTCTCCTTTTAAACCTGATACTAGAGCGTAAGCGAGATAGTAAAGCGAACCGACTCCACGAATGCCAAACCAGCCAAACAGCAACCGCCGCAGCGGACTATAGTTTTCGCCAATGGTACTAATCCAGGCTCCTACCGGTCGGATTAAAAAAATTAATGTGCCTGCAATTAAAAGACCTTGGGGCAAAAACCGCATAATGGGTTCAATCCTCAACAAAGATCCCAACAGTAAAATCGTGGCAAGTTCCAATAGTTTTTCCAGAGTTTCGGTAAACTCAAGCTGAGAGAACCGTTTCTCTGGATCGCGATAGGTTTTTTGGGCAACTACACCTGCTACAAATACCGCCAAAAAACCGTAGCCATTGACCAATTCAGTGAGCGAGTAAGTTATCAGAATCATACTCAACGCCACAAAATCTTCCATCAAACTATCCACCTCAATTAACCGCTGAATTTGTTTATCGAGCCACACCACTACTCTGGCAACGATAATTCCCATAACAAAACCTGCCGCGATCGCCCAAATCACGTCCACTGCTACCCATTGAACAAACCATTTTTGCCAGTTGTCATCCTTCAGCCAGTACAACCCAAAATAAACAAACGGAAACGCCAGGGCATCGTTTAAACCGCCTTCTGAAGTTAAACCAAAGCGCAGTTCATCCTTATCATTGGGATGAGAAATTTGCACTTCGGATGCCAAAACGGGGTCAGTTGGCGCAAGAATTGCCCCCAATAAAATCGCGACACCCCACTCGAAGCCCAGAAAAAAATGGGCGATCGCGGCAACCGCAAAAATTGTAATTGGCATTAATAATCCAATCAACCGAATAGTTGAATTCCATGCCCAAGTCTTTAGTGGGCGATTCATCTTTAAGCCGCAGCTAAATAGCGAAATCAAAACGACAAATTCAGTCAGCCGCTGCAAAAATTCCGCTTCGGGACGCAACTGAACTAAATTCAAGCCGTATGGACTCAGAAAAATTCCAATCAATAAATAAATTAGAGCATAAGAAAGCGGTAAGCGGGAGATTAAGCCAGAGCCTAAAGTAACAGATAAAAGTAATATGCCAATTACCAATAGCTCAAGAATGTAAATATCCATT
>JBBSCL010000182.1:0-6548 GCA_038250345.1 Leptolyngbyales cyanobacterium | reverse complement strand
TAAACCAGCTAAACTGGCATCAAAAAATGCGGCAGTGCCTTATCGCTATGTGCTGTTCTACAAGCCTTACAACGTCCTTTGCCAGTTCACCGATTCAGAGGGCGATCGCCCTACCCTTAAGCCCTACATCCCCATTCCCGATATTTATGCCGTGGGTCGGCTCGACTACGACAGTGAAGGGTTACTCTTGCTTACCAATCATGGACAGCTTCAGCATCGCCTGAGTGATCCAAAGTTTTGGCATCCCCGCACTTATTGGGTGCAGGTAGAGCGGGTGCCCGATGAAGCTGACCTTGAGCGCCTTCGACAAGGCATTGCCCTTCAGGATTACCAGACTCGCCCCGCCGCGATCGCACTATTGCCCAATGAACCGCCCTTGCCCCTTCGTGATCCGCCGATTCGCTTCCGCAAAAGCATTCCCACCGCTTGGTTAGAAATGACCTTAACCGAAGGACGGAATCGTCAAGTCCGGCGAATGACTGCTGCGATTGGCTTTCCAACACTGCGGCTGGTGCGGGTCGCGATCGCTGACCTCAGCGTAATAGGATTAGAGCCAGGACAGTGGCGTGAATTAAACTGCGCCGAAGTTACCGCACTGAAGAAATTATGTCGGATCAGTGAAGTTTAAAGATGTTTTGTAGAAAATCCCTGAAATGACCAGAATGCACGAGTATCTGTTAAGAGTAAAGATGAAACACCCTGTCACTTAGAGGAGCGATCGCCCCTTGCAATCTGTTCCAAAAGCTTCATAATCTGCAAATAATCTGTAAGTCAGAGATTTATTTGGCGAATCCTGTTTAAATAGATTAAACTCGCGTTTTCAGGTTTATCTGTTGAGGAAGTGCCTCAAAATTTTCCGACCCTGAACACTAGACAAGCGATTGCAGTTTGTTGAGGAAAGGTAAAAGTTCTCCTCGAACGTATTTTTGAGGAAAAGAGGAAAAGGCACTATTGAAATCGTTCCTGTGTGTGACATTAATTATTTGATCTGCCGGGAATTGAGGAAAAGTTCATCATGCTGGTTTGTCCCCATTGTCAGTTTGAAAATCCCACAGCAAACAAGTTTTGCCAAAAGTGCGGAACTTCTCTAGTGCAAAACACTTGCCCTGAGTGCAGCAGTCTTGTGCCGTTCGACCAAATGAATTGCCAAGTCTGTGATGCGATCGCTGGGGTTACGTGGTGGGCAATTTTATCGGCTCACTATCCTGCTATCGAACCAGCTTCAACGGATAATGTAACTTTGGCAACGGGCAGCAATGGATACTTAGATCTCCAGCAACGCTACAAGCTAATCGATGCGCTTCCGGCAACCGATGACTTAGGAGAACGCCAACTGCAAGTGCTAGATTGCCAACCGTTTCAGTTGTCTTTGTTAGAAGCGCTGGTGCTGCAACAAGACTCAAACGAAGCACCGCAGAACCCAGCTTTAGAATTTACCGCTCCAGGGGCACAAGGCTGGACAGACTCAATGAATGCACTGGCTATCCCAGAAGTTGCCCAGCCCTATGTTGCCCTCAATCGCGATCTTTATCCAGTCCTGCCCGCGATTCACAACGCCTGGAAATGGAACGATCAAGATGTATTGCTGTTAGAAGACCGCTCTCACTTTCCGCTTTTAATGGAGGTGTGGTGTGATCAAGAGCGATTTCCGCCGCTGCTGCAAGTGCTGCAATGGCTTTATGAAATGACGGAACTGTGGCAGGCGTTAGAACCCTGGCAGTGCCAGCAGAGTGTTTTAATTTCCAGCAACCTCCGAGCCGATGCCGAGGATGATACGCTGCTGCTACAACGGCTTTATGCTAACCCACCTGGGCAACTGCTAACACTCCACCATTTAGGTAAGCAGTGGCAGGCAATGTTTGCAGAATCTCAGCGGACTCAGCTAGAACCTGTTTCTCAATTTTTAGCGGATGTGGAAGATGGCACTTTGAAAACGGTGAAGGCAGTACGATCGCGGATTGAAGCGATCGCCGACTCCTTACAGCCCGACACCTCACCGCCAACCCAGCCGCTAGAGCCATTGATTCACCCTGTAGCAGCCGCCCCAAATCTTGACAATCTCAATGGAATAACCGACCGGCAAAGTGACGCTCCAACCGATGGTATGGCAGTCACCCTTCCTCCCGAAGCGGATGACGACGACGATTCACTAGATAACGACGATATGCCAACCATCGTCCTCCCCATGCAGCTTTTCAATTTAGAAGAAGTGGGACGCACCGATGTGGGGCGACAACGAGATCACAACGAAGACTGCTTTGGACTCGACATTCAAGTGAGCAAGCTAGAAAGCCCATCCGGCAAAACAATCCATGCCCGCAATCTTTACATTCTGTGTGATGGCATGGGTGGTCATGCCAGCGGTGAAGTTGCCAGTGCCCTCGCTGTAGACACAATTCGCAGCTATTTCAAAGAGAAATGGCAAGCATCTCCTTTTCCTAGCGCTGGCATTAATGATTTGCCCAATGTTGCCATGATGACGGAAGCCGTTCTGGCTGCCAACAAAGCGATCTATGATGTGAACCAGGAAAACGCTCGCTCTGGCAGTGGACGCATGGGGACAACTCTGGTGATGGTGCTGATTCAAGATACAGAAGTGGCAGTTGCCCATGTGGGAGATAGCCGACTTTATCGCTACACCCGCAAACGTGGCTTGGAGCAGATAACTGTAGACCATGAAGTGGGTCAGCGAGAAATTCAACGAGGCATCGATCCTGATGTTGCCTACAGTCGCCCAGATGCCTACCAGTTAACTCAGGCACTTGGACCACGGGATGAACCCTTTGTTAAACCGGATATCCAGTTTTTTGAAATCAATGAAGATATGATCTTGCTGCTCTGTTCCGATGGATTATCTGATAATGATCTGCTGGAAAATCATTGGGAGACCCACGTGCAGCCGCTACTAAGTTCTCAAACTAACCTGGATAAGGGCGTGGGGGAACTGATTGAACTGGCGAATAGCTACAATGGTCATGACAATATCTCCGCGATCGCCATTCGCGCAAAAGTGCGCCCCAGTTTAGAACATCTGCGATAAGCTAGCTTTCCAATTCACGGTGTCTTACCTCAATTCATGGCAGCCAGTCCGCTAAGGGTTGTTTTAACTCTATTGCATCCTCAAAATCGCACTCCTCTGCGGCAATGGCAGTTTGACCATGAAACGATCATTCGGATTGGGCGCGCACCCAATAACCAGGTGGTGTTGGGTGAGGCGGTCGTCTCACGGCAGCACTTGGAGCTTCGCCGAGTCGAGGCTCAATCAGGATCAGCTCCAGCAGTGGCGAGTTGGCAGTTAATCAACCACAGCAACAACGGCACGTTCATTAATGGAGAAGCGATCGCCGAAAAACTGCTGATCAACGATACGCTGATTCAGCTTGCCCAAAATGGACCCATTCTCCGGTTCCAAATGGCGCTGATTCCAACCTCACCTATTGCAACTCAGCCACTTCAATCTACTGAGCCTGCGATTCGTGAAATCATTCCTAAGAGCATTGCGGATTCATTCACGCCTTCACCCACTGGAGGGCAGTCTGCACCAACTCGCTGCACCCACACAGGCAATCCTTCTGATAATTTGTTTTGTATTCACTGCGGGCAGCCGATTCGAGTAGACAAAACCGTCCGCCAGTATCAAGTTTTGCGGGTTTTGGGTCGAGGCGGCATGGGCACTACTTATTTAGTCTGGAACCCAACTGGCTTATCAAAATTGAGCGGGATGCCGGATGGAAAGCTACAAGTGCTAAAGGAAATGAATGCCGATGTAGCGCGGATTCCTAAAGCGCAAGAACTGTTTGAGCGAGAAGCCAATACGCTAAAAACGCTGAGTCATCCCGGCATTCCTCGCTATTACGATTTTTTTGTTGAAGCGGACAAAAAATATCTGGTGATGGAATTGATTCACGGGCAAGATTTAGAGAGGCGCGTTCGCCAACAAGGAGCGGTTTCGCCTCAAGAAGCGATCGCCTGGATGGTGCAGGTTTGCGAAGTGTTGACCTATCTGCACACTCGCCCAACGCCGATAATTCACCGGGATATTAAACCCGGCAATCTGCTAGTTCGCAATCTGGATAACCAAATTGTTGTGCTAGATTTCGGTGCCGTGAAAGCACTGGCGATCGCGCCGGGTACTCGAATTGGCGCAGAAGGCTATAGCGCCCCAGAACAAGTGCAGGGGCGACCGGTGCCTCAGTCGGATCTATATGCGATCGCTCCAACGCTTGTGTTTTTGCTGACCAGCATTAGTCCACAGCGATTTTACAAAAAACAGGGAAGAGCAATGCGGTTGCAGCTAGAGGGCGAGGCGCGAATTCCCGAAAATTTGAAGGCGGTGATCGAACAGGTGACAGCAGTGGATGTGAGCCATCGCTATCAAACTGCCCAAGAACTGAGTCAGGCACTCAAAGCTTGTCTATAAATTTATAAGCTTAAATTTATAAGCTCAAGCGGCTACTCTTCGTCATCCCACCGTTCCACCAGCATTAGCTCACTGACTGGATCTTGCATTGTAAATTCGTAATCGAGCAGTTCTTGCTTTAAGAACGCCCAATCATTGCCATAAAGTAATGCAATTTTCCAAATGCTGTCGGATGGTTTGAGCAAGTTACGTTCAACCAGCGATCGCACCTGACGCTGCAACTTAGCCAGCGGGTGAATAACCTGCTGATTCATATCATCTGTAATCATGGATTAATGGTGTGAATTTCTAACAATAAGCTTCCTAAAAGCTGCTCCGAAAATTTATTGAATGGGCTGCAAAGTTACAGATTTCAAAGTCTTTCAGTCAGCCTTAGCTACTTTTGGACATCGTTCCTTGACAAACCAGATGTCCTCGTAGCTCTATGGAAGCATCGATTTCAGCTATTGATATTAGCACACCCCGATGTTAGCGCAAGCGTTTTTGAAAAATGCCCTTCTCAGGAGAGAGATAACCGCCATTGGGGCGTTACGGGTAGAAAAAGTTAGTGAGTATAAAGTGCAAATGTGAACTGCGAGTAGGAAGTGTGGCGTGTTCTCAAGATGAGTACCAAATAGATTCAATCTGGTGAGCGATCGCGCTGTGTACAGTGGAGTTCGCGATCGCCCGATCTTGCAACGTTTCAGCTTCATTCAACAGCACTGTCACGTGTCCTAACTTGCGCCCCAGACGAGATTCTGTTTTGCCATACCAGTGGATGTGCGCTTGGGGAATGGCTGACAGCGCTTGTCGCTTCGTCGCATAATCGCTCTCAGATTGCTCATAGCCCAACAAATTCACCATTACAGCTCCGGCTGTAGTCATGGTGGCATCGCCCAACGGCAATCCACAAATCGCTCTCAACTGCTGCTCAAACTGAGACGTGGCGCAGGCATCTAGGGTGTAGTGTCCAGAATTATGGGTGCGGGGTGCAATTTCGTTGATCAATACCGCACCGTCTTTTGTTAGGAAAAACTCAATGCCAAAAATGCCGACTACTTGCAGGTGAGTCAGCAAGGTGCGAACAATTGTTTCAATCAACGTCGCAATTTTTGGATTGATTTTGGCGGGCGCAATCACCCGACGACAGACTTGGTTTTCTTGCTGCGTTTCCACAATCGGGTAGATGCCAATGTCTCCGTTCAGCGATCGCGCTGCCATCACAGCAAGTTCGCGCTCAAAAGGAATAAATTTTTCTAGCAGCACGGGCACCGATGCCAACTGAGCCAGCGTCGCTTCTAATTCGGCGGCACTGTGAACCACGAAAGTGCCCTGCCCATCGTAGCCGTGCCGCCGGGTTTTGAGTACCACTGGAAAAGCAGGCGGAAACGAGTCTGCATAGGGCAGTAGCTCTTTTAGGGTAAAGGCAGGCGTGGGCAAGCCTAGGCTTTCCATCAACGTTCGCTGATCATATTTGTCGAGCAACGGGCGCAGAGCATCCAGGCTAGGACGAAAACAGGTGCCCTGCTGGGCAAGATGCGCCAATGCTTCCAGATCAACAAACTCATTTTCAAAAGTGATCACATCGCACTGAGCGGCAAGTTGAGCGGTGGCGATCGCGTCATCCACAGGCGCAAGAATGGTTTGGGCGGCGATCGCTACTGCCGGATCGGTATTACTCGGCGTTTGCACCCAGAGTTCAACCCCCAGTTTCTCAGCGGCTTCTGCCATCATCCAGGCAAGTTGCCCGCCACCAATTACTCCCACTCGTTGCACCAAGTTTCGCGAAGATGCCGCAGAATCTGGGAAAACCATTAGTACTGACCTATCTCTGGATCATAAAAGAACATGCTTAGGAATGAAAATTAAACAAGTTCGAGATTTGGTAGGGGCGTAGTATACCCTGCGGGAAGCAAGCTACGGGCAAAAATCTTTGCAACTCAAGCATAACCATCTACCGAATGCTACGCCCGTACAGCCGAAATGTTCGATATTATTAAATCCATAATCCTTAGGAAAGACAACCGAGAGACTCCCGCGTGGAGATTCCAGTTTTAGAGTTTACACCGTCAGCCGTTTTGCACAACTGCCGAATTTGGGCACCATCCAGAATGGCATCGGTAAAATCTGCCCCGGTAATCTTTGGATG
>JBBSCL010000181.1:0-6550 GCA_038250345.1 Leptolyngbyales cyanobacterium | reverse complement strand
CGACGTAAACACACTGCGAGTCGATAGCATCGATTTCCCCTTGCCCCTGCCGGGTCGCCATAATGCCCTCAATTATCTGGCAGCGTTAACGGTGGCTAAAGCGTTGGCTTTAGACTGGTTGCCACTTGCTCAAGGAATCATCGTAGAGCTTCCAAGTGGACGCGCCAAACGCTACGATTTGCTAAATGACATCGTAATTTTGGATGAAACCTACAATGCAGGGCTGGAATCCATGCTGGCATCTCTGCATTTGCTGATGCAAACCCCTGGCAAACGGCACATTGCAGTGTTGGGCACCATGAAAGAATTGGGGGAGCGATCGCTAGAATTTCATCAACAAGTTGGGTTAACGGCTCAGCAGCTTCAGGTCGATTATCTGCTGATCCTTGCCGATCCGCTCGAAGCCGCTGCGATCAAGGCGGGTGCTGCGGGAATTCCGACTGAGTGCTTTACTAGTCAAGTACAACTAGTGGAACGGTTGAAAACGCTAGCCCAAAGTGGCGATCGCCTGCTTTTCAAAGCATCCCGCGCCGTTGGGCTTGACCAAGTGGTGAAACAATTTCGCCGCGACCTTGGCAAATAATTCATTCAAGCTATTTCTACAAGCATGGATACATGGCTTGAAGAGATGCCTGAATGCCGAATAGTAGGCATGATCAAACAAGCGAGTTGTCTGTTGGGTTCGGATGGATTGCAGGCGATCTCAACTCTCATCGTCAAACTCTAAGCAACGTCGCACGATCGCATCCATACCCAAACCAGCAATGCCCTGCTCTTGTAACAATGGGTTGCTAGAGCTATCAAAGGTCACTACACATTTTCCTGCTGCCATCAGGCGTTGGGCAAAGGCTAGGGTTTTGCTATTAGGGGCGGCGTAGGCAATAAAAATGGTGTGCGCGATCGCCCCAATCGCTTCATTCCTTTTTTCAGCCAGTTCAGCCGTGACACGAGGATAGCTGGCGCTAAACGGCGAGATTAGAAGTAAGCGATTTTCGCCAATTGCCTGTTTTTGCTCTGGCGAGAGGCGGATTTTATGGAGACTGCGGGCAGGACAATGGATCATAGCTTGAGTGCCGCGCCGCAGAATTTTGAGGCAATCTTGTTCGATCGGGGTGTGAAAACCGCTGATGATGGTAATTCCACGATCGCGCAGGGCTTGGACAAGATCATAGGTTTTGAGGATGAGGTCGTTGGGGCATTGGACGGAGCAAAAGAGGGCGATCGAATTTTGTGAAAGTAGACCCATGTTGCCAATCGCGTTCAAGGAAGGAACACTTTTGAAGGCAGTACAGGTTTTTAGTGCTGTCGGATAGGCAGGATCATCTGGGGGAGTGGTTTGCAGATTGAGAGAGGTAGATGACATGGAGAAAAGTCGAGTTCTTTGGTGGTAAAGCTATAGTGTTGGGCAAGAACGCGATCGCTGCACTTATATCGATTCAAGATCATCAGGAAAAGAGGCATCTAGGATTTGATCGAGGGTGTAAGGACATTGGCTCGGAAGTTCCTTGGGATCGAGAGAAGTTTCACGCCCAACCAACAGTAAGCCTAATTGATAAGCTTTAGAAACGGCTTCTTCTTGATAAGGGTTAAGGCTGGGGTTTTGCTCAAGCAAATCTAGGATTTGCAGTCGTTGCTCTTCAATGGTACGGTTGGAATTCTTACTCTGCTGATTAGATTGATAGTTCTACTTTATTGGCGATTGGTTTTTGCCAATATTCTTCTGGGTAGTCCTATTTTGTAAAGGTTGAAGAATAAACAGGCTTTCTTAGCAGATTAGACGACTGCAAACGTATCAGTTCGTTGTAACGATGAATAAAATTCCAAATCGCACCAGTGTGATTCTCCAGTTTCTTTGAGAACGATAAAGTCTTTCTTACATGGATTGCCACAAAGCAGTTGCACAGTGCCCAGAGCGATCGCCAATGGTACACCTGACAATCTCACGAGTGGCTACATTCATGGCAAGCCAGACCCACTGCTTGTTGCCCTTACGATCGACAAACGACCATCTGCCACTGTTTTTGGGTTGTTGCTGATGAATTCGTTTGACAATCTCCAACAATGATTGCACCGCTTGTGGCATGTCACTCATTTTGCGCTCAATGTCACGAATTACCCATCCCAAGTAAGTTCACAGTTTCCGAGTCTGCGCGTTGGCTCGTTTGCCTTGACGCGCTGATGCATAGCGACTCTGCCAAAATAATGCCTGCTTGCCTAAGCGCACGTCGCTCTGCCGCAGTTTGAGTTGATGCTGGCGGACAACTCTGACCAATGCTCGTCTGGCTTTCTCGTACAACCGTGCATCGGTCGGAAAGGCAACTGCTTTCCCAAAGCTTGCACAGCGATCACACTACCCTATTGGTCTTTTTACATTGAAATCTATCTAAAAATTGCAGCATTTGCCGCGATCGCCAAATAGTTCTGCATACTGGTGAAATAGTTATCCAAGGAATGCTGCCATGAGTGAATCAGGACAGGGATTTCGGCTATTTAGCAGAACACCGCTCTATGTTCAAATCCTGATTGCACTTGTGCTGGCAGTGACTACAGGAGTGTTGTTAGGAGGCTATGCATCCACCCATGAGGAGTTGATCAATCACCTGGCAATTCCTTGCGAACTGGTGCTGAAGCCTTGCGGGCACTGGCAACACCGCTGATTTTGCTAGCAGTGCTGCACGCCTTTATGACGACCGAAATCCCTGGGCGATCGGGGCGAAAACTGGTGTGGCTGCTGTTGACCAACATGCTGATGGCAATTTTCATCGGGCTAATGGTGGCAAACCTTTTGAAACCGGGCACTTGGGGGCAAATGGCTCCGCCGTCTGGCACGATGGATACGAATAAAACGCTCGATCCCTGGAGTTCGCTGAGAGACACCATTCCCGAATCGATTCTCAAGCCGCTGAATGATAATAATGTGATTCAACTGATCGTTGTGGCGCTAGCGTTTGGCATTGCGCTACGGGGCTTAAAGGCGATCCAGATTGAACAAGGGCGATCGCAATATCGGGCGATCGAGGATGTTCTAACGATGCTGCTTGAAGCCGTGATTCGGATTTTGCATTGGGTAATTGCGCTGATTCCCTTTGCGGTGTTTGGGATTGTGGCGCGGACGATCGCCCTCAAAGGGTTTGAACCCTTTAAGGCATTAGGTGGCTTAGTCATTGCCGTTCTGCTTGCTCTTTTTCTACAAGCTTGTTTTTATGTGACGCGAGTCCACTTTGGGTCTTGGGTTAGCCCTAAACAATTCTTGCGAGGCGGCACCGATGCCTTCACCACTGCATTTTCCACCGCATCTTCCACAGTGACTATGCCTCTGACCTTTGAGGGTTTGATTCAGAAAGTCGGTCTGCGCGAGTCTTCAGCCTCTTTAGGAGCACTCGTGGGCAAGTAACTTTAACAATGATGGTACGGCGCTTTATGAAGCAATGGCAGCATTATTTGTGTCCCAGTTGATTGGGGTGCAGTTGTCATTACCACAGCAGTTAATTGTCGTGCTAACCTCAATCTTCGCCTCGGTGGGTGCAGCGGGAATTCCTGAAGCAGGGTTGGTCACGATGACGCTAGTATTTTCCTCCGTTGGCTTACCGACCGAGTACATCGCGATTTTAATTACGTGGACTGGTTTCTCGATCGCTGCCGCACATCCATCAACGTCATGGGCGATATGGCGGTGAGTTGCCTGCTGGATGGCAAACACCCTAAAAGTGCAGCAGAACCTTTTTTGCAAGAAGCGATCGCAACAGAGGGAGAGTCGATCTAGAGGTATTTGGCATTGCTGATCAGAAGTATGAATTGTCAGTTTGAATGCAACGTTGGCGAATCCTGCCGCAGGCTTGGAATCTCGATAGATACTTCAGTTCGCGATGCTCTATATCCCAGGGGCAGCTAGCTACAGGATGACAAGTTCAAATTCATATCTTGATTAAGCAACGCCCTGATCTAGACCTCTTCCTTCTCAAGTTCTAATAATCTTTGGGATGCAAGATCATCTGATGAGCTTTCTTGCTTAAAGGGTAAATCTTGATTGATGGCTTCTATTTGTTGCTGTTCCATTTCATTCACCTCGCCGATGTAGGTGCTAAAGATTTGAGCGAGGCGGGGATGATAGAAACGATGCAGGCTGTAGTTAGGCGTTGCAGGAAAGCCTCTTCGCTTTTTATGTTGTCCGCCTGCACCAGGGTCAAATGTTTGAATGCCATGATTAATTGCCCACTCGATTGGCGTGTAGTAGCAAGCGTCGAAGTGGAGACAATCGATTTCATCGGATGAACCCCAATAGCGCCCATAAAGGTTATTGCCTTTCGTGAGGCAAAAGGACATGCCTACAGGATTGTGGAGATCATGCTCAGGGTAGGCGGCGACAAAAACGACGCGATGGGCGTAGTTGGGGTAAAGCTGTTCAAAAAACTTTTGCGTCAGATATTTACTGCCCCACCAGCCAAACTTATCGCAGGTATCACCGTAGTAGGCATACATCAGGGAGAACAACGATTCTGGAATGGTGTCTCCGTTCCAAGTTTTAAGTACCAATCCTGCTTTTTCAACGGCTTTGCGTTCTCGTTTAATGTTTCGTCGCTGGTTGGCATTAAACCCGGTCAAATAGTCTTCAAAGGTTTGATAGCCTTGATTTTGCCAGATGAAGCTGTGGTGTAGCCAAGTGTTAAACCCGTGTCGCTCCATGACCAGTTTCCACTCTGGATCGGCATATAGAAAGTGACAGCCAGAGATGTTGTTGCGATCGCAAAAGTGATCGATCGCGTCAACCATTAGCCCGGTCAACTCAGCTTCGTTTTCTCCGGGCGCAATCAAAAACCGATAGCCTTGTGCTGGCGTAAACGGCGACATGCCCAGCAACTTGGGATAATATTCAATGCCTAAACGCCCTGCCAATTCTGCCCATTGCTGATCAAACACAAACTCGCCGTAACTATGCCCCTTCACATAGAGAGGCGCAATGGCAATCAGGCTGCGTTGGGTCAGATTACCCATCGGATGCTCACGCCATATCGTTAAGTGGTTGGGCAGCCATCCAGTGCGGGCAGTGGTGCTACCAGAGGTTTCCATGTTGTTCAGCCATTCCCATTCAAAGAATGGAGTTTTAAGCGGAACTGCCAGAGCATCCCAATCAGCCTGTGGAATGTCTGCAATGCGATTGACCCAAGTCAGTGAATAGTGGGGCTTTAGCGGTTCGAGCATTGCTCACATAATTAAACTTCATACAGCGTAATACATCTCATTCAAACTAGGGGAAAGAATGGCGGATGATTCGGTAATGTAAAAATACTTCTTGGTCGATGGTTTGTGCTTCGATTAACTCTAGTCGAGGGGCGATCGCTTCTAGAAAGCCTGCGCCTTCGACCAGGGTGGGGGCAGTGCGTCCACCTAAAACAAGTGGACAGATGGTAACCCAAAATTCATCAATACAATCAACAGTGAGTAAACTCGCAATTAGTTCGCCGCCACCTAAAGCTGCAATGCGATCGCAGCCCAGCGTTGCCAAGGTTTGAAAGGCGGCGAGCCAATCCACTAAGCCGGATGCATCTTCCGCTTGGATAATCCGTTCAAACCCGTCTTGATCTGCCCATTGCTGGGCACCGATCTCGGTTGTCAGAAGCCAGCGTGGGATTGCTTGCCGAAAAAATGCAATTTGAGGGTTAATGTTGCCAGAAGCGGAACAGACCACATGAATCGGCTGAGGCGGTTTATTTTGAGCTTGGCGCTGCTGGAGCAATTCGGGGTGAGAAATGCGTAGCGTCGTCCCATAGGCGCGCAATGTGCCTGCACCAAACAAGACTGCATCGGCTTTAGCAATTTGTGCTTCTAGGTGATGCTTATCGGCAGCAGAGCCAAATCTGGCAGGAGAACGCTGGCGATCGGCAATCTTGCCATCTAAGCTGACCGCTAAAACCACGGTGGTAAAAGGACGCGGTTGATGGAGCATCAACTAACTGCGATCTCGTTGGGGTAGGCAAACAGCGAAAAAAGCAACCTGAGCGGCGGCTTGCTCGGCAGCTTTAATCGATCGTCCGCTGCCCTGCCCAATGCATTGATCTTGCAGCCACACTTCTGTCGTGAAGCGGTGAGGCAAGGTTGAGGTATCTGATTCAGTGAGACGATAAGTAGGGAGTAATTTGTGATGCGCTTGAGTCCACTCTTGCAGTGCGGCTTTGTAGTTTTGCAGGGCAGGATCGGCGCGAATTTCGTCAATTAATGGGATTAACTGACCATCAAGCCAGGGACGGATGAGTGAGAAATTGTGTGTGCTGAGATACAAGGCACCCAAAATAGCTTCAAAGGATTCTGCCAGCCGCGACTCTTCGCCTAATTTATCGTTGAGGGCACTATTGCTGACTAGAAGATAGCGCGACAGCCCATAGCCAGCCGCAAGTCGAGCAAGGACGCGATCGCTAACCAACATGGATCGAACAGCCGCAAACTCGCCTACGGGCAGCTTAGAGTAACTTTCTAACAAAAACTCAGCCACTGCTAATCGAATCACCGCATCTCCGACAAACTCTAGCTGTTCATAGTTTGCCGTAGCTGAGAT
>JBBSCL010000180.1:0-6558 GCA_038250345.1 Leptolyngbyales cyanobacterium | reverse complement strand
TATCAGGATTGGCTGGCGGCGGATTCAAAACACGGTAGGGATGTCGATGAAACCTGACCCGATGCAAGATCAAGAGATTCAGGCGAAAAATGAGCAGGCGTTGAAAACGCTGAACCGGGCAATTTCCTTGTTGGAAAATCAATTTGCCCTGATTGTGGTGCGCTGCAACTATACCCAACTGCGCGATCGCCTCGCTCAACAGTTACAGCAAAAATCTGATCTCTCCATTTCTACGCTGCGTCTGCCAGAAACCGCAAAAACGCTGTATACGACAATCCAAGCGGCGATCGTTCCAAGTGACATAAACGAGGATGAAAACCACGCGCTTAACCTGCCTCAATGCCTAATGCTGTTTGGTTTGGAATCTGTAACTGACATTGATGAAGTGCTAACGGCAACCAATTTAGTTCGCAATCAACTCCGCAAGCAGTTTTCGTTTCCAATTGTGCTGTGGGTGAATGATGAAGTGCTACGTAAGTTGAAGGCTCTCGCCTTGGATCTATACAGTTGGGCGGGAATGGCGGAAATTTGGTTTGAAATGCCGACTTCTGAACTGGTGCGATCGCTGAAAATTCACGCCGATCGCCTATTTAGCTCCATTTTAGATCTGGGCGATGAATCTTTTTTAGCCAATTGGAAGCTCAATCCGCCGAACAACCTGCTGCGCCAAAGCGAATTAAAGTGCGCGATCGCCGATCTTAATTCCAGCAACTTTTCCATCCAGCCAGACCTACAAGCCAGCCTAGATTTTTTGCTAGGGCAAGATGCCCACGCTCGTAGCGAAATGGAAACCGCTCATACCCTCTATGAACGCAGCCTTAGCTTTTGGCTCTCCCGCATTCCTGAGCATAACCCGCCTCTTTCCTCGCCTCAGTCTCTCCTGCCCATTCCCTACCCCGAACGGGCTGCCTGTCTGCTTTTCTATTTAGGCTGGTGGTGGCGCTACTATGCCGTGCTGCAAAGGGCGGCTTATGATAATGCCTGCGAACAGGCACACGACTACTTTCGCCGGAGTCTGCTTTTATTTGCTGAAGAGAACCGTCAAGATTTGGTTGCCCGATTTATCATTGCTCAAGCGGAAACGCTGCAAAAACTCAAGCGCTGGGATGCATTGGAAGAAGTTGCAAAACAAGGGTTGATCCTGCACAAGCTCTATAAAGATCCGGTTCGGTTAGCGCGAGACTATGGATTTTTGGCAGAGGTGGCGCTGGAACGGGCTGATTGGCAAGCAGCTAGAGAGCAGGTGGGTACAGCGTTAGAAATTTTGGAAACGGCAGAAGCTGAGCTTCACATTGATGGGCATCCTGCCGATCCTCATTTGGAACAAAGCCTGACCTTGGCGCATCGTTATCATTCAGGCTGGTATTGGTTTTTGCTTGCCCGATCTGAAAAAGAACTGGGCAATTTAGAGGCTGCTATCTACTACCTGGAGACGGCTCGCGATCTGAGCCATCCCGAAAGCAATCCGCCGCTATACATCCAAATTCTACGAAAACTACGCTACTACTATTTCGCGAAAGGAGAGTATCGGTTGGCGTTTCGGACTCGCCAAGCCCGCAGGCTGATCGAACATCAGTATGGCTATCGCGCTTTTGTGGGAGCGTTGCGCTTGCAGCCCCAACACCATCAAGCGATCGCCCCTTTTCCGTTGCCGCCTCACATTGATCAGAAGTTGCTGTTAGCTCAAGAAATTTCGGCATCGGGTCGCCAACAGGATGTAAAGCAAATTGTCGATCGGCTCAACTATGCCAAAAATAAGCTGGTGGTAATTCATGGCAATTCAGGGGTGGGCAAAAGTTCCATCGTGCAGGCTGGGTTGATCCCCGTGCTGATGGACTACGCGATCGAAGGACGGGTGACGATCCCCATTCTTTTAGAAATTTATACGGATTGGCAGATCACGTTAGAAAAAATTCTAACTCCTATGCCCCAGTCAGCAGTTAGCAGCGATCGCGATCCGGCATCTAATCTACCTTCTCCCACAATTCTGTCTCGCCTCTCGGCTCAGACTGCCACCAATCTCCGCTTGCCCGTTTTGATCTTTGACCAGTTTGAAGAATTCTTTTTTGCCTATGAAACCGTGCAGTCGCGGCTGCCCTTTTACCGATTTCTACATGACTGCCTCAATCTGCCTTTCGTTAAGGTGGTGCTGTCTTTGCGGGAAGACTACCTGCATTACCTGCTGGAGTTTCAACGTCTGACTAATCTGGAAATCATTGACAACGACATCCTGTCCAAAGAAATTCTCTATCCCTTGGGGGACTTTACCCCAGAAAATGCCAAAACGGTGATCAAAAATTTGACGCGCAATGCCCAGTTTCATTTGCCAGACGACTTGATTGATGCGTTGGTCAAAGATTTGGCGGGTGAGGTGGGGGAAGTGCGCCCAATCGAGCTTCAGGTGGTGGGTGCCCAACTGCAAACCGAAGATATTGATACGCTGGCAAAGTATCTAGAGAAGGGTCCGAAGGAAAAATTGGTGCAGCGATCGCTCGAAGATGTCGTCAAGGATTGCGGCTTTGAAAACGAAGAACTCGCCCGAATCATCCTATTTTTGCTAACCAATGAAAAAGGGACTCGCCTGCTGAAAAATCGTGATGATTTAGAAGCCGATCTGATTGACTTAGGCATGATCACGCAGTTAGCTGATCTTGACTTGGTATTAGAAGTGCTGGTCGGCTCTGGGCTGATTTTTCTGATTCCCGATTCCCCCGCCGATCGCTACCAAATTGTTCACGATTACCTCGTCACCTTCATCCGTGATCAGCAGATTGAAAGCGTCGTTTCTTTGAAAACAGAATTAGAAAATGAACGAAATGAACGGAAAGGTTTAGAGAAAAGTGTTGTGATACTGAGGCAACAACGAGATCAGATTAGTCTGGATATTCAAAGCTTGACTCAAGAACTTGCTTTGACATTGAACCTGTTTGCAAATGCCAGCAAACCTCACGAGCCTGGGGATTCGCCAGAATAAATTAAAAAATTGTTTGCAGCTATTTAAATGAATGCGCCCCGATGAACCTCATACAGCCAACATCTAACATCTGATACCTAACACCTGTTTGTGTGATTCCAGTTAGGAAGTTTTTTGACAAAATGAGCGAAAAGTTACTGTCTCTTGGGTTGCTTGATTTGTATTTGGGAATGCTGACAAAACAACCCTTGATCAGACTTAATAATGGTAAACAATAATGTAGATGATGAGTCGGAATATATCTCCCTCGATCGGAGTGTCATTTTTAGGCAGGGCTACTTAGCTGGTATTCTGCAAACACAGTTAAAGTAAGTTAGCTGGAGCAAATTAAAAATGCCAGCGATCGCAGTCCCATAGGTTATTCGCTGCACTGTTCTAATATTCAATCCCTTCAACTGAACTAAGTAGTCGGCTTGAATTAGATATTAAGATCCACAACCCTCAAAGTCTTATCTGTCCTGAAAGCGTCTTCAGTTTAATTGCGGCTTCCTACTTATGACCACTTCACCACAGCATCTATCGAAGAAAAACCAGCAGGATAGCGCTAAAGATTTGGCGATCGAAGCGATCGTTGTCACCATTGAAGCGGAAAACATCGTTGGAGAAAATCTGCAAAAAGTTGCCGATCCTACCAGTGAAACCATTGAAGTTGACACTGCCACTGAACCTACAACTGCTGAACCGATAACCCTTCGTCAGGAGCCTCCTCAAAATGGGCAGACTGTTCAACCTCAAGCAGGGGCTTTAGCGACTCGGCAAGGAAGCTTTGGAGCCTACCTCGCTCCCCTAACAAAAGATGGCTTTAAAGAAGCAGTGACTGGCGTACATCAAAAGCTAGAGGTGATGAGCAATACGCTATCGCTCCTAGACAATCTAATGGATGCTCAGGGCTTTGATGCCATTTTGGACGATATGCTGCGGTCTATTACCCTCAAAACTGGGGAATTGCTGAACGCCGATCGCACCACCATATTTTTGCTAGATGAAGAGAAACATGAGCTTTGGGCGATCGTTGCCAAAGATGAGCTAGGCAACAATTTAGAACTGCGAATTCCTGCCAATGTAGGCATTGCTGGCGAAGTGGCAAGCAACAAAGAAAAAGTCAAAATTGACTACGATTTTTATGACGATCCCCGCTCTGAAGCCGCCAAAAAATTTGATCAAAAGAATCACTACCGCACTTACACAATGCTGGCGTTGCCGCTGTTAAATGAAGACGGCAAACTGGTGGCGGTGGTGCAATTGCTCAATAAGCTCAAGCCAGACTTCGATCTTCACGGCACACTAGAGGAAAAAATTGATCGCCAGGGCTTTATCGATGACGATGAGCGAGTGTTTGAAGAATTTGCTCCTTCCATCCGGCTGATTATTGAAGCCTCTCGTTCCTTCTACCGGGCGACTCAACGGCAACGCGCGGCATCAGCCCTGATGAATGCTGTGAAATCACTCAGCAAGGGCAGCTTGGATCTAGAAGAAACCTTGAAAAACGTGATGTATCAGGCAAAAGAACTGATGCAAGCCGATCGCAGCACCCTGTGGCTAATTGACGAAGAGCGTCAACAGCTTTGGACGAAGGTTCCCATTGGCGGTGAACTAAAGGAACTGCGGATTCCTAGAGATGCCGGATTTGCTGGGCTGGTTGCCACCACTGGCGAACCGCTGCTGATCCCGTTTGATTTATACAATCATCCCAACTCCCAAACTTCAAAAGATACCGATCCAAAAACAGGCTATCGCACGTGCAGTATGTTGTGTATGCCTGTTTTCAACGCGGATGGTGCTTTAATTGGCGTAACTCAACTGGTCAACAAACTTAAACAGGGAGACCATCCTGAGTATGATCCGGTGAACTACCCAGAAGCGCCCGAACGCTGGAAGGCTAGCTTTAATCAGAGTGATCAAGAGTTCATGCAAGCCTTTAACATTCAAGCGGGTGTGGCGCTGCAAAATGCCAAGCTGTTTGAAACGGTGAAGCAGCAAGAACAGATGCAAAAAGATATTTTGCGATCGCTCTCCAATGGAGTCATTTCCACTAATAAAAATGGCATCATTATCATTGCGAATGACAGCGCTAGAGACCTATTAGGCTTAAACGAAGGCACTTTATTAGAAGGCAACCATGTTCAATCACTGATTCGCCTCAAAAAAGGTGACTTTGATAAGTGGATTGGCAACGCCCTAGAACCAAAAGATGAAAAGAGCCGCGAACAGTATTATCCTGACCAAACTCTAGAATGCATGGGCGACTCGGCACAAGAACACAGCATTAACTTGTCAATCAACACCATTACCGACGCGAAAGACCGTTCCAAAGCGTCTGGCATCTTGGTCGTCATGGAAGACATTAGCGATGAAAAGCGGCTCAAAAGCACCATGTATCGCTACATGACTCAAGAATTGGCTGAGCAGCTAATGGAAAATCCTGATGCTGCTAAGATGGGCGGCGATCGCAAAGCCGTTTCTGTATTGTTTTCCGACATTCGTAGCTACACCAGCCTTACCGAAAACCTGAAGGCGGAACAAGTGGTAGAAATGCTCAACGAGTATTTTGAATCTATGGTGGACGCTGTTTTCGACTTTAAAGGCACCCTGGATAAATACATTGGTGATTGCATCATGGCGGTGTTTGGGTCGCCTTTGCCCTTAGATGACCACGAGTGGATGGCGGTTCAATCTGCTTTAGAAATGCGTCAGCGGTTGGTATCATTCAACATCAATCGCACAGAGAAGAATCAAGACATCATTCGGATTGGCATTGGCATCAACTCAGATACGGTGATTAGCGGCAACATTGGCTCCAGTAAGCGGATGGAGTTTACCGCGATCGGGGATGGCGTGAACCTGGGATCTCGCTTGGAAAGCGCCAGCAAAATTTACGGCACCGATATTATCATCAGCGGCAACACCTACAAACCCTGCGCTAGTCGCATTCGGGCACGTCAGCTAGACTATATTCGGGTGAAAGGCAAAGACCAGCCCGTTGAAGTGTATGAACTGATTGGATACCAGGATGATCCCATCTCAGATCAGCGTCAGCGCTTGATCGATCATTATCACAAAGGTCGGGATCACTTCAAAAACCGAGATTTCCCCATGGCAATGGCGGAGTTTGGTCAAGTCCTGAGCCTAGATAGGGAGAATAAAGCGGCTAACTTGCACCTAGATCGCTGCCAAAAATGCCTGCAAGATCCTCCAAAAGACGACTGGGATGGCTCATGGACGTTGACCGAAAAGTAGGCACTCTAAAGTAGGCACCCTTGAGCGAGTGGATTCCCCAACTGACGGAAGACGGCTCTTTTACCTTCTTCTCGGAAACGTTTAATGAAGCGTTTCACAGTCGCTTGGGTGCAAAGCAGGAGGCATTGCTCAAATTTGCCCAGGCAACCGATCTGGCAACTAGAGCGGAGCAATCATCCCTTTGCCTGCTGGATGTTTGCTATGGGCTGGGATATAACACTGCTGCTGCTTTAGAAGTAATTTGGACAGTGAACCCTGACTGTCAGGTGACACTCTATGCCCTAGAGCTAGACATCAGTGTGCCCCAAGCCGCGATCGCCCCACCTCTGATCAACATCTGGTCATCC
>JBBSCL010000179.1:0-6572 GCA_038250345.1 Leptolyngbyales cyanobacterium | reverse complement strand
TAAAATTATTCAGGCTCAGGTGAAAGGATTGGGAGGGAGTGTGCTGGAGGAAGCCTACCTGCCTCTGGGCGGCAAGGATTTTACTCAAATTCTCGATCGCATTCTGCATCTACAGCCCGATGTCATCTTTAATACGCTCAATGGCGATAGCAATCTGGCGTTTTATCGGCAATATCACCAAGCGGGAATTCAGCCTGCTCAGATGCCGATTATGGCGGTCAGTGTTGCCGAGCCAGAACTCCAAAGCATTGCCACAGAAGCCGCAGGCACCTACGCCAGTTGGAGCTATTTTCAAAGTTTAGACACGGCTCAAAATCGGCAGTTTGTCCAAAATTTTCAGGCACGGTATGGAGCCGATCGCGTCACTAGCGACCCGATTGAAGCGGCTTATACTCAGGTGTATTTGTGGAAGCAAGCCGTAGAAACGGCGCGATCGCTGGAGATAAACGCAATCCGAGCTGCTGCCATTGGGCAAACCTTTGAGGCTCCGAGTGGTTTAGTGCAGATTGATAAAAACCAGCACCTTTGGAAAAATTGCTACCTAGGCAAAGCCCTGCCGAATGGACAGTTTGAGATTGTGCATCACAGCGATCGCCCGCTCCGACCCTTGCCTTGGCTAGGCATCAAGCAATTGCCCGATCCCGTCATGCGCGACTTGCTGATGAACCTACTGGCAGAAGTTCCCCAAGCGGTACAACACATCTCCCAGCTAGAGCTAAAATCTCAAGAGCTAGAAACTACACTGACCCAACTACAAGTTGAAACTGCCGCCCGTCAGCAAACCGAAGCCGAACTACAAACCATGTTTACGGCAATGAATGATTTTGTGGTGGTTCATGATGGGCAGGGAAAGTATCTCAAAATTCTATCTGCCCAAGCCAGCGTTTTATACAAGCCAGAAATCGATCGCTTAGGCAAAACGCTCCATGATGTACTGCCAGAAGACCAAGCAGATAATCATCTGCATCACATTCAGCAGGTTTTACGAACTCAGCAAGCGGTCAATGTTGAGTACCAATTGCCCATTCAAGGCGAGATCCGCTGGTTCTCTGCCCATGTTGCGCTCCTAACGGAAACCACGGTTATTTGGGCAGCACGAGACATTAGCACCCTAAAACGCGCCGAAGCAGAGTTACATCAAAGTGAGAGCAGCAAGCGAGCATTGCTAGAAATCATTCCCGATTTGATGATACAGATCAATCGCGAAGGCATTTATCTAGACTTCATTCCGCCTACGAACTTCAATGTATTAGGCACAGATCTAATTGGCAAAAGCGAGTATGAAGTGATGCCAGCCGATTTTGCTAAACGACGGATGCATTATGTAGAAATGGCGCTGCAAACTGGCAACCTGCAACTGTTTGAGTCTACTTTGGAAGTTAACGGGGCACTTCAGTATGAAGAATCACGGATTATTCCCTATGCAGAAAACTCTGTTTTTGTGATTGTGCGGGATGTGAGCGATCGCAAGCGATCAGAACTTGCTCTCACTCAAGCCCATGCCGAAATTGTGGCGTTGAATCAACAGTTGAAATCAGAAAATTTGCGGATGGGTGCTGAGCTAGCGGTGACTCGTCGGCTCCAAGAAATGGTGCTGCCACGAGAAGCGGAACTGCAAGCGATCTTACCGCTGGATATTGCTGGATTCATGCAACCTGCCGAGGAAGTGGGCGGCGATTATTACGATGTGGTGCAGCACAACGGCAAAGTTCGGATCGGCATTGGCGATGTGACGGGGCATGGTTTAGAAAGCGGCGTGTTGATGTTAATGGCGCAAACGGCTGTACGAACCTTGATTGCTAATGGCGAAGAAGACCCAATCAAGCTGCTGAATACGATTAACAAGACGTTGTATGACAACACTCGTCGAATGAAATCCCACAAAAATATGACTCTTTCGCTACTTCAGTATGAAACAGGAGTATTGAATTTGAGCGGACAACATGAGGAAGTGATTGTGCTGCGAACCGATGGCGCGATCGAAAGCATTGACACGTTTGATCTAGGGTTTCCTTTGGGTCTAGAAAAAGATATTAGTGCTTTCGTCGCTCAAACCAACATTCAGCTAAACCCTGGAGATGTGGCAGTGCTGTATACCGATGGCATTACGGAAGCGATGAATCTGCAAAAAGAGCAGTATGGCTTGGATCGCTTTCATCAAGTGTTGCAAAATAATCGCGATCGCTCGGCGATCGAAATCCAGCAGCAGGTCATTTTTGATGTGATGGAGTTCATTGGCGAGCAGCGCGTGTTTGATGACATCACCTTACTCATACTTAAGAGACGTTAAATTGCTACGGATATTTTTTGGGTCTCAGCTTCAGATGATTAACGTTTCTAGTCCATGCCGCCAAGGATTTCATAGAGAGTAATCAAGGCAGAGGTATCTAATTCGCCTTTGCCTTGAGCGATCATTGCGTTGATCAATTGAGTGACTTGAGCCGCGCCCAGCAGGGGCAAATTTAGCTCTTTTCCAGTTTGCAAGACGATGTTCATGTCTTTTCGGTGCAGGTTGAGCTTGAAACCCGGTTGAAAGACGCGATCGAGCATTCGTTGACCGTGAACCTCCAATACCCGACTTTGGGCAAAACCACCTAGCAAAGCATCGCGGACTTTTGCCGGATCGACCCCAGATTTTTTTGCCAGCGTCAAGGCTTCGGCAACTGCCTGCACCGTCATCGCTACGACAATTTGGTTGCAGGCTTTGGTCACCTGTCCGGCTCCGGCATCGCCGATGTGAATAATATTTTTGCCCATGGTTTGCAGGATGGGAAGCGATCGCACAAAGGCAGCCTCGTCGCCGCCTACCATAATCGACAACGTGCCCTGCTGTGCGCCAATATCTCCACCCGAAACAGGTGCATCTAACGCATCGACCCCACTAAGTTTTAGAGCATCGTAAAGTTTGCGAGAGGTTGCTGGCGCGATCGTTGAGTGGTCAACATATAGCATTCCAGGGCGAGAGCCGGATAAAACCCCGTTTTCACCCAACACGACAGCTTCCACATCGGGCGAATCGGGCAGGCAGGTTAGCACCACATCCGACTGCTGTGCAACATGGCTAGGAAGGTTTGCGACTTGCGCTCCCATATCCGCCAGTTGATCCATTGCCGCCCGACTGCGGTTAAAAACGGTGACGGCATAACCCGCTTTAAGCAGATTTTTCGCCATGGGCTTGCCCATTAGTCCCAGTCCAATAAAGCCGATGCGTTCCATAACGGGAAAAAGTAATAAAGACAACTGATAGAGGCGAAATGGTAATCTAATTTAAGCAAAAGGTTAAACGGCAAAAAAATGAAACATTGCGCTTATCTTCACCATAAGTTGAAAAGAACCAATAATCCTCCAAGTGTCCCGTCATGTTAGGATCTATGGAAATTCTAAAACTTGTGAAAGAGGTTATTTATTCATGCAAGCAGCGCTGCTTTTCGCAAAATTGCCCGAAGCTTATGCAATTTTCGATCCATTAGTTGACATTTTGCCAATCATTCCAGTCTTTTTCTTGCTGCTAGCCTTTGTCTGGCAAGCTGCTATTGGTTTTAGATAACTCCATTAATGATCGATTTTTTTAGAGCAGACTAATGGTCTGCTCTTTTTTATGGGCGATCGCCCTCAAGATGCCAATTGTGGATACAAACTCTGCCCAAATTCAATGTCACACTGGAGCAAATCAATCTTTTCCTGACAGCGCCATCATCCTCAGCTAATCTCAGCTTGAAATATCAAAGTTTTACTCTACCCATTGCGGTTTCAAGCAGTCGCAATTACTGCCAAATTCAGTTAGCTTGTTTTGATGCTTGAACTTTTAGCCGTACTTTCTGCCTCTGCTGCTGCGGGCTTTCGTCTTGCCCTGCCTCTGCTGCTGATTGGCTTGCTTTACGGCGATAGCTTATGGTCTCAGGTTCCGATTCTTTCTAGAATGAACCCTTCGTTGGTTCTGGGCGTTCTAGTCGGCTGGTCTTTATTTGAAATTTTCGCCTCCAAAAATCGCTCTGGTCAACGATTTCTACAAACAGTTCAACTGGTGTTTAGTCCGATCGTCGGTGCCATTATTGGAGTCGCGATCGCCCGTATCACCATAAAACCCGAATGGCTAGTCTGGTTACTGGGCTGCACAGGCGGAGCATTAGCACTGGTTTTACAACTGGTTCAAACGGGTTGGATCTATCGGCTCAGGCAAGTTCCAGTCTGGGTCGTTTTTGCCCAAGATGCTCTTTGCGTTGTCCTAGTGTTTCTTGCATTTGATGCCCCTAGACAAGGAGGGCTGATTGCCTTGTTGCTCCTTTGGATTGCCGTCCGTAGCTCTAAAGAGTGGTATCACTGGTATGCCCAGCAGGCGGGATCAAAGAAACAATCACGACCCAGAGACTATAAACAAGATCCTGATTAAACCAAATTGAAATATGACGGGTTTAGGCGTTGCTAAATCAGCGATGGAATTTGTAGGGGCAATGGCTTGTAGTTACCGGGTTTCGATTTCACTCAACCTACACCAATTCCAAATTCAAAAATTTAAGAAGAGTTAGGCAATTTCCGAAAAAGAGCTTACCGCTTAGAAAAGGTAGTACGATCTTCCTACTTGAGTTTGGACTAATTTTATAGAGAAAGGCAGTCAATGAGAGACACCGACTGCCGTAAGGTCAATGAAGTAAGAATCAACATTGACCCTATGATTTTCAACCAACTTCAGGAATTTCGCCAAACGCTCTATAGCAGTTTAGGAAACGCTAGGGATGCCGTCTTTGATTTGATGGATGCAGTGCTAGTGAGTGGATGCATCGTGTCGTTTGTGAGCCTGTCGCAAAGTCCGGTGTTTCGCCGCCAATGGTCGAGCGTGTATGCCGCGCTTCAAGATAGTCGTCTGCCGCGATCACCGATGCTCAAGCTGTTAGTAAAGCAGATTGCCACCGCTGAGCAACCGTTGCTGGCTGGAGATGGGACTCGGTGGCATCGTCCTGCCGCCAAGACCTTGAAAGAGCGCACCTTTGCGGGGGGAAGTGGGGGTGGCATCACGGTGGGACACAGCTACAGTACCTTAGCCTGGATACCAGAAGCGAGTGGCAGTTGGGCATTACCATTGTGCCATGAACGGATTACCAGCTTTGAGACCCCTGTCAGCCCTTGCCGCATTCCAACTCAAACAAGTGAGCCGCCAACTCAAGGTGCGCCCGTTGGCAGTCTATGACCGAGGGTATGGCAATGCCAGTTTTGTCAACCAGACCGCAGATATTGAGGCAGACCTACTGCTGCGCCTAGCTTCCAACCGCTGTGTCTATGGAGTACCACCCGCATATGGGGGACGAGGGGCACCCGCCAAGCATGGGCACAAGATGAAGCTCAATCACCCACAGACTTGGAGTCTGCCCACCGCAACGATTGAGGTCGAGGATGCCAAACTGGGGCGAGTGCGGGTCACGCGCTGGAGTGAGTACCATTTCCAAAAGTCCCCTAAGCGCCCGATGGAGATCCTGCGGGTGGAGGTGCTGGAGAGCAAAGCAGGCAAGCGTCGCTTTAAGCCCCTGTGGTTGGCATGGCTAGGAGAGACGATGCCGCTGTTAGAGACCCTCTGGTTAACCTACTTACGCCGCTTTGCCTTGGGGCATTGGTATCGCTTTGCCAAGCAACGGTTATATTGGACACACCCACAGGTGTGTTCGGTGCAGGCAACCGAACGCTGGAGTGACCTGATGCCGTTGCTCAGTTGGCAGTTGTGGTTGGCACGGCAGGACTGCACCGACCACCCCTTACCCTGGCAGTCTCCTCAAGACTCTCTCTCTCCAGGTCGCGTTGCCCAAGCGTTCGCCAGCATTCTTGCCGCGATTGGGACTCCGGCTCCGGCTCCCAAACAGCGCGGTAAATCTCCGGGACGGGCACAGGGATACCACCCGTCCGTGCGTCCTCGCTATCCGACGGTAAAAAAAAGAGTCTCTAAACGCAAATAAACCGAGCCATCCCCTACAGGTTCTGACTCAACGGCAGCTTAGGTTTGAGGATGGTGATGTCTACTTCATTGGGTTCAACTGCTATGAGCGGTTGAGCAAGTTTTTCATCTCATCCTGTTGCACAACGCTGGAAGCCAATTAGTCCAATCTAGAGTTCTTAAGCGGGAGCAAAAGCAGTGTTGCTATCTAGCGCTGAGAGTAAGCAGTTAAGCCTTAGCCAAATCGATGACCTGCGTCTAGCGGCATCAAAGTTGAGTGGAGCAAAGCGGCGTAGCTTCCAAGCAGAAATGTCACTGAAATATTGTGATGGCAATGTTCGATTAACTGAGAGTGTATTTGGCTGGGGACGAGAAACCGTTGGGCTAGGCGTGGCAGAGAGAAAGACAGGCATCACCTGTGTGGGAGCACAATCGGGGTTTAGCGGCACGAAACGATGGGAGCAACGACACCCCGGAGCCGCCCGTGCATTGAGACAATTAGCCGAATCAGATGCTCAACAAGATCCGACCTTTGAGAGTACCCTGGCGTACAGCCGGTTAACCGCCGCCGCCGCATTAAAGGGAGTCGGTGAGCAGGGTTTTGCTCCAGAGCAATTGCCGACTTTGAGTACGATGGCGGCAGTGCTCAACC